>JAAZAB010000372.1 GCA_012514555.1 Lentisphaerota bacterium | reverse complement strand
GTTCGGCGGCCCGATAACGGCCCGAAGCTCGCCTGAAATGCCGCGCAATGCCGGAATGCTGACCGTTGCCGCGGACCACATCGGCTTTCCCTCGTGGGAAAGAGAAGTGACGTAGCCGGAGGCAGTGCCGACAAGCGTCTCGGACTTGCCATCCCCGTCGCGGTCGGCCGTTTCCAGCCACTGCACCCCCTTCATGCCCTCCATCTCGCTGCGCGCGCCGTCAACCATCTCCAGGCCGTCCTGTTTCGAGGCTTTCATGATTTGGCTTACGTCCGAAAGGTCCCCGCCGTCCAGGAGCTTGGCAAGGTCTCGGGTTTCAGAGCCGCCCGCCGGGCCGCCTGCGGCCTTCAAGTCCCTGGCTTCCCAGATCACGCTTATCCTTGACTTCAATAATTCCGTTTCGGCCTTGCGCGCGGCTTCTGCCCTCGCATCCTCCTCCCGCCGCGCGGCGGCTGTCGCGGCAAACAGCCCGGGCAGCGGCGCGACGCGCTCCGCGAGCCGTTCGGCGGGCACCGGCGCGAACCGTATTGCCGTGCGGCCCTTGCCGGCGTCCAGTACCGTCTCGGCGCCGCTGCCCAGCACGACGCGCGCCACCTCGGCGGCCTCGACAACGCCCGTGCCCTTTTCAAGGTCAAGATACGCGCTCACGGGCTTGTCGGACCGCAGGGAAAAGCCGGGCATGGAGAGCTTCGCGCAGCCGCTGACATGGACGGCGCGGGCCCCGGCATGGAACAGGGCAGCGTCGGTTTCCAGCCCGGCAATCGCGGAGCAGGGCCCCACGCCGATTACCTTGAATTCGCCGTTCTGCTTCACCAGCATTGCGTTCGACGCGAGGCGCTCGATATCGATTGACAAATCATCCGAAGGCCCGGCAGCGTAGAACAGGTTCGCGATAACCGTCTTCTCGCCCTTCTTCATTGCCGCGTCCTGTGTCTGGAAAAGCCTTACGTCGGAGGTCCGCAGCCGGGGGCCGCCCATGTTGATGAGGCGCATCGCCTGTTTTCCGTGAGTCGCCGTCAACTCCCGGCCCTTGAGCGATATGCCGCCGTTTACGCGCCAGACGCAGACAATGCCAACTTCGCCGTCCTCCTCGGCCTCGACCTCGTCGAAAACCGCGAAATAGCGCTCCTTCTCCCAGATGATGTTGCGCGACCACTTCGTGCGGTTGTGCCCGGACGCCGTCGTCTCGGTGAAGGCGACGTCGTCGAAATCGGCGATGTTGTCGATCTGCACCAGCCCGGGACCGTCGGAGCCCATGCCGTTTCGAAAGACTATGAGCGTCGTATGCTCGTTGATGTCGGGAATCATGTAGCCGGTGTCGTCGAGAAAATCACACCCGTTGTCGCTGAAGTTGATGATGCCGTTGGCGTCGGGATGGCCGTGGGCGCTCCCGGAAAAGCCGGAGAGCTGCAGGTACTGGTTGGTCGCCTCGAAGCCGGCGCGGAACGACATCTTGTCGAAGTACCTGTGGGCATGCTCCTCCTCGGGCTCCTGCGCTTTCCAGGCCCTGTACATCCAGTGGTCAAGCGGGTACGGCTTGACCCCGAGCCAGCGCACGGGCGGCTTTTCCTCGAGCCCGCTCACGATGTAGCGGCCGGCCAGCATGGACGAGGAATAATGCCCAAGGTATGTCCCCGCCCTGCCGCCGCATTTCCTGAACCACCAGAGATAGCTCCCGTCGCGGTAGTACCACGCGCACATGGGATACAGGACCGGGTGGTATGAGAAGTGCCCCTTGGTCCAGCTCAGGGAATCCCCGAACCCGCCGCTTCTCCCAAGGTTGCTTGTGATGATGATGTGGTAGTCCGCGGCCTTGCGGGCGATGCCCGACGAGAAATAAGCCATGTTGGGACGCAGCAGGGAATATTGCAGGTTGGCATACCAGACCATGTCCCCGTAGCCGGTGGCGTTGTCAATCACGCGCCAGTGCTTGATGGGAGAAGAGAAAAAGAAATCCGCGTTCTTGAGCAGCTTCCCGCCGATCTCGAGGCCGGGATAGTACTTGTTGAAGTACAAGCCTGCGTACAGGCCGCTTATGCCGGCCCCCGAGTTCTTTCCCGCGCCCTGGTCGCGCGCGCCTTTCACCAAATCCTGGATTTGCGCGTGGGCGTACATGATATCGGAAATAAACGTACGGTCGTCAAGGGTGTTTTTCCCGGGGTCGTCGAACATGCTGTTGCCGTTGTCGGCCAGCTCTTCGCCCTGGAGAATGACATCCGCCTCGTCCTTCGCGTCGAACTCCTCGCACTCCTCGATGATGTCCCACAGGAGCGGCAGTTCCCCGCAGTTCGCATCCCTGTCCTCCCATTCTTCGCCGTTCTTTATCGCCGCGGCGATCCTTTCCATGGCGTGCCTGAACATCCTGCCGTAGCCCGGGGTGCGGTACCTGCGCAGGATATGGGCGCACTCGCCGGCATGGCTCACGGCGGCGTTGGGGCTGCCGTACCCCTTCCGGTTGACATGGGCCACGGTGAGAGGCGCGGGCCCCTTGTACGTGCCCTCGAGCTTGAACAGGCGCCCGACCTTGAGCGACCTGCCATCCGGCTTCAGGCTGTCAATGAACGCCTGCGCCGCGCCCTGCGCGCCCTTCAGGTCGCTGCCGCCAAGCGAGATGAAATTGCGGCCGTCGCCCATGGGGTCGTGCACGGTCTGAAGAAGGTATCCGCCTGCGCCCGGCCAGCCGGCATCCACGTCCACCTGCTCCATCACGTAGAGGCGCTCGCTGACCTTGTTCACCGAGATGTTGCCAAGCACGATCATCGCGCGCCTGCCCCCGCCCGCCTGCGCCAGCTCGGCGTCGGCCGCGGCATCGGTGATGACAGGCAGTTCCGCGCCGGTGAGATCCTTGATCGCGCGGCGGACATCGCCGGCCAGGTCCGCGTAGCCGGGGGCGTCCGGCGCCACGATGGCCGACGCGGCCGCGCCGTTCGACACCAGGACCGTGTCCAGGTAGTACTTCTTCAACGACGGAAGGCGCATCTGGACTGCCGCGCGCGCAGGAGCCTGCAGCGCCAGCGCAAGGCACAAGACAATTCCAATAGACAGGATATGCCGCCTCATCAAGCCTCCAGGATCGCGGCCCGCCGACATCGTTATGTTTCACTCTTGCCCCGGCGCACGCGCGCGCGCCGCGCCTCATTCGCCGCCCGCGGCGTTGAACTTCAGAGCGTACACGCAGCCGCCGTCGCCGGCAACAACGCATTCCGAGGCCTTCCTGCTCCCGTCCAGCTCGACGGCGCGCACGGAGTTGACCCCTCCATCCGCGCTGAACAATGCCACCATCCGGCCCTTGTCGTCAAGGATGCGCATGCGGTTGTCGCGGCAGTCCACAAGCAGGTCAAGACGCCCGTTGCCGTCCATGTCGCCGAAGTCGATGTCGCGCGGAACCGATCCCACATCGCACCGGAACAAAGAAGCGGCCTGCGCGTCAAACGCGTACACGTTGCCGCTGTCGGTCCCGACGAACACCTCTTTCCTGCCGTCGCCTTCAATATCGGCAAACTTGACGAACGTGACGATCGCGGAAAGCGACTGGCCGCCCCGCTTTTTGGTGTCCCAGGGAACGCAGAACATGACATAGCCCATCCTGTCGCCGACGACCATGTCGCCTGTCCCGTCGCCGTCGAGGTCGCCCATGGCCACGGCCGAAGGGCCCGCATGCCATGTCATGGA
Organism: Lentisphaerota bacterium; assembly: GCA_012514555.1. GTDB lineage: Bacteria > Verrucomicrobiota > Kiritimatiellia > JAAZAB01 > JAAZAB01 > JAAZAB01. The sequence continues at coordinate 551 of JAAZAB010000372.1, read as the reverse complement.
AAAGCCCCCGATGCGCCGGCCCGTCCTGCCCTTGAGGATGTGCCCCGAATCGTAGTCGTTGCCGATTACCATCTCGCTTTCGCCGTCGCCGTCAAGGTCGTACGCGGCGCCGCACGTCGAGGGATGCTTGAACTGGTTCATAAACTTCCACAGCTGCACGCCCTTGTGCGAGAAGCCGTACGCGTACTCGTAAGCGCCCATGCCGACCTCAAACTCGCCGGCTGCATTGGGATCGGACGCGTAAAGGGTCAGGGGCGGAAGCGGAAGCGAAGTCTCCCAGAGCCTCTCGCCGCCGGCGTCAATGCATGAGAGGAGCCATGCTTTGTTCCCGCTGGCGGTTATTATCTTCCTGTCGCCAGGCGGTCCTATCGCGGCGCGCAGCTCGCCCGAAATGCCGCGCAGGCCAGGGATGCTCACCGTCGCCGTGGACCACGCCGGCTTTCCTTCGTGGGAAAGGGAAGTCACGTAGCCCGAAGCCTGGGCAACCAGGATTTCCGACTTCCCGTCCCCGTCGCGGTCCGCGGTTTCCAGCCAGCGTATCTCTTTCAATC
>JAAZAB010000371.1 GCA_012514555.1 Lentisphaerota bacterium | reverse complement strand
TTCCACGCGGTTCGCTCGCTGCTGGCGGACGGCCACGCCGTGACCGGCGTGGATAATTTCAGCGATTATTATTCCGTGCGCCTCAAGCGGGATCGCCATGCGCAGCTTGAGGGGCAGCCGGGCTATCACGGCGTTGAATTGGATTTGTGCGATGCGCCGGGCGTCCTGGCTCTGCTCGATGCGCATCGCATTGAGAGAGTCTGCCACCTGGCGGCCCAGCCGGGCGTTCGCTATTCCGTGGACCATCCGTTCGTCTATCAGAAGGCGAATCTTGACGCGTTTCTCAGCGTTCTTGAAGGCTGCCGCCATGCGGGCGTGCACCGCCTTGTTTACGCGTCCAGCTCCAGCGTCTACGGGGGCAACACCAAGCTGCCGTTCAGCGAGGACGATCCGGTGGATTCGCCCATCAGCCTTTACGCGGCCACCAAGAAAGCCAATGAGCTGATGGCCCACGCTTACACCCATCTCCACGGTCTGCAGACCGTGGGCCTCCGGTTTTTCACCGTGTACGGGCCGTGGGGCCGGCCGGACATGGCCGTCTGGCTGTTCACGGAGGCCATGGTCAATGGCCGCCCGATAAAGGTTTTCAACCACGGCAGGATGGAGCGGGATTTCACGTTTGTTTCTGACATAGTTTTGGGCATAAAGGCCGCGCTGTTCAAGGACGGACTGGCGCCGTACGAGGTGATGAACCTGGGAAACCACCGTTCGGAAAAGCTGCTTCACATGATCGGGCTCCTGTCGAAGGCGCTCGGAAAGGAGCCGAAAATGGAGTTTCTTCCCATCCAGGACGGCGATGTTCCGGCAACGTTCGCCGACATCGAGCGGGCCCGGGCAAAGCTCGGGTTTGAGCCGGCCACGCCCATTGAAAAGGGCATCCCTGAATTCGCAAACTGGTACCTGGATTACCATGGCCTTCGGCGGCGCTGACGCCGCGGGCAAGGAGTATCCGGCTTGAACATTTTTTCGGAAACAGCGGCTTTCGCGCGCGACCTTTGGATTCGCAGGGGAATGATAGCGCAGCTTGCGGCGCGCGATTTCCAGAACCGCTACACAGGCTCGACGCTGGGCTTTGTGTGGACGTTCATTCAGCCGCTGACCATGGTCGCCATCTTCTGGTTCGTCCTGGGCGTGGTGTTCGACGCCGGAGCCTTGCGGGGCGCGCCCTTCTTTGCCTATGTGCTGGTCGGCATTTCGGCGTGGAATTTCTTCAGCGAGGCGATCCTGATGTCAACGGGCGTGTTCCAGGAATACGCGTTCCTGGTCAGAAAGGTGGATTTCAAGATAGCGGTGCTGCCGATCGTAAAGATACTCTCTTCGCTGTTCGTACACGCGATCTTTCTCGGGCTGGTCATGCTCCTGCTGCTGCTGACAGGCACGCGCCCGACAACATGGTGGTTCCAGACCCTGTACTACCTCGCGGGGCTCTGCCTCCTCCTGCTCGGGACCGGGCTGGCGACCTCGTCGCTGAATGTGTTTTCGAAGGATGTCGCCTACCTGGTGAACGTGCTGCTGCAATTCGGGTTCTGGCTCACGCCGATCATCTGGCACGTCGGGCAGGTGGAGGGCCGGTCCGAGTGGAGCTGGTGCCTGCGATACCTGAAGCTGAACCCAATGTTCTATATCGTTGAAGGCTACCGCAAAAGCCTGATAAATCCCGCGCCGTTCTGGGGCGAGCCGAAACAGACGCTCTATTTCTGGGCGGTCACGCTCCTGTTCCTGCTCGCCGGCACGATCGTGTTCAAGCGGCTCAAACCGCACTTCGCCGATGTGCTTTAGCCCGGATTTTGCGTTTGAAAAATGAACTTCTTTTACAACAGCTCGCCCGCACTTTTTCGCGCATGGTAATTCAAACGCAATGCAGTTGTACAAGCCTGATGGTTTACCCGTTATATGTATCGTTCATTTTTCAAACGCAAAATCCGGGCTGCAACGGGAATCAGCGAATAAGCTGGACAAATCCTGCGCATCGCATACCATTCGCTCCCCGTTTGGAAAAATAGCGAAAGTGAGAAGCGCTGCGCTGCCGCGGCCGTGGATCGCGGTCGGCGCCAGAGGGTTTCGCCCTCAAGGAACAGCCCCATGCCGGATATCAACCTCCTTCCCGATCCGATCACGCATTTTCAGCGCCTGCAGAAAGCGGAGGTCGTCACCAGGCGCATGAAGATAGTGGGAGAGCGCAAGGCCGGATTCAACCTGCGCTATTGGCATCGCATAGTCCGCGTTCCCGGCAAGCTCGATAGAATAGGGGCTGCCCGCGGCTGGCCCCCCGAGAAGCTGCTGCTGATGAAGGCGCTCCTGACGAGCCGGATGGGCGCGTATTATGTCGACCACATTCTCCAGCGGCTCAAGCAGCTGGACGCGATGACGCTGCAGGAAGAGAACCAGAATTGGGAAAAGTTATACTTCAGCTTTATTGAGCGGTACCGGAACGAAGAGCGGATCCATGACCGCGAGCAAATCCTGTTCGAGATGGCAAAAATCCATCGTTTTGTCAATCCGCCGAGCCGTTTGCTGGAAAATCGCGCGCGGCACTGGAAGCTGGTCGAGCGGTTCCTGGCGCCGGGCTTCGATCTGGACGCAGCCATGACGGCGGAGATCAGGCACGCCCTCGAATCGCAGGCGGCGCCGACGGCGAAGGCTTTTAAGGTGTGTTTTGCAGTCGGGCTTTTCGCGGATGTTGCGGAGCGGAGCCGCGGCGTGAACTGGATGATGGCCTACGAGAACGGCATGCTGGGCCTGTTCGACATGATTTCCGCCCAGCCCGCCGTCATGCATGCCATCATGGACATGTGATACCGTGCCGGCGGATGCGCCGTACTCCCGCCGGTGGTTGGGGCTTACACCCATCTAAATCGCTATCGGTATCGAGTTCTCTCGTTGTTGTCGTCGCAATCCGTCGTTTCCTTCTTCTTTGATATGCCCAGCTCGCAGCGCGCGGGGATATCGGGCCGCCTGAAATAGGCCAGGTTCGGACTCCCGGCAGGGGAGTTTGCCCCGGGCCCGGACGGCGCATGCCAGAGATGAATTGCGCGGGCCTTGAGAATGACTGATCGCGGCCGGATGCCGGCCATGTGCAGGCGCAGCGCGAAGTCGTCGTCCTCCAGGCCCCAGCCCACGAAACGCTCGTCGAACCCGTTGACCTTCAGCAAATCCTCGCGGAAGAGCGAGAAATGGCAGCCGAGAATCTTCGGCTTGTGCCTTCGCGCCAGCCCGAGCAGGCGCAGGAGGCGGTTGCGCTGAAACTGCCTGTGAGCCCGGCCGAGGTTCGAGCGGTCGGCGGCGCGCCAATAGGCGCTGAGGCTGTTACACGCGATGTCGCCGTTCAGGAGGCGCGCGGTGTCGGATTCCGAAAGCATGGCGCGGTTTCCGGCCAGGAAGCGGCCGGGCTGCGCGGCCGAAAGGTGGGCGCGTATGGCGTCCGGCAGCAGGACGATGTCGCAGTCAAGGGAGATGACATAGTCGCCCGATGCGGCTCGGAATCCGTTGTTCCGGGCCGCGGCCAGGCGAAACCCCGCGTGTTCCTGGCGGACGCTGCGTACCGTGAACGGCAGGCGCGCGAACAGCGCCTCCATGCGCTCGCGCTCAAGCGGGTCCGAACCGTCGTCCGAGACCACGACTTCGTGAATGGACTGCGGGCAGAGCGCGAGCGCGCGCAGGCATCCGGCCAGGGCGGCTGCGCGGTTGTAGACAGTGATCACGACGCTTGTCTTCACTTGTCAGGCAAGCTCCTCCATGACAACGTCGGCCGCCCGTCCCGCGCAGCCGGCCGGGCCGAGGCTTGCGACGATTTTGTCCAGCTCAGCGAGCATGGTCCGGCGTTCGGGCGTGTCGCTCAGAAGCGGCTCCGCGGCGTCTGCAATTGCCCCTGGCCTGGCATTGTGCTGGATGAACTCCGGGCATATGCGGCGGCGCGCGAGAACGTTGACCATGCCCAGGAAGGGCACGCGGATGAGCATGCGCCCGGGCAGATATGTCAGCCAGCTTACCCGGTATGCGATTACCATCGGGCATCGCATGAACGCGGCGTCGAGCGTGGCGGTGCCCGAGGCTATGAGCGCGGCGTCGGCCTGGCGCAGGATTTGCCGGGCGCAGCCGGATATGACCGCGTGCCGCGGCGGGCCCGGCGGCAGGTCCGCGATCCGGCGCCGCACGTCGCGCGAGATGTCGTCGGACGGCGTGGCCACGATCACGCCAAGGCCCGGGTTCCGGCGCGCGAGAATGCCGGCCGCGGCCCAGAGCGGGGGCAGGATTCTCCTGATTTCGTGCCTGCGGCTGCCGGGCAGTATGGCCAGGCGCGGGCTGCCCTGCCAGGGCAGGTCCGGGGCCTGTTCGGCGAGTGTTTCGTCCGCGCTTTCCCTGAGCGGGTGCCCCACGAAATCCACGCGCAGGCGCGATCCGGAAAAGACTTCCTTTTCGAACGGAAAAATGGCCATGAGCCGGTCCACGTCGCGGGCCATGCGCGGGATGCGGCCGCGGTTCCAGGCCCAGACCTGGGGGCATACGTAGTAGAGCACCTTCAGCCCCATGGCGCGCAGGCGTTTGGCGAGGCGGAGGTTGAAGCCGGGATAATCCACGAGGATGACGGCTTGGGGCCTGCGCTCGCGCGCAAGCCTGAGCACGCGGTTGAAGACGTTCCGGAAAAAAAAGTATTTCCAGAGGACCTCGGACACCCCGAGCACGGCCATCTCGTTGATGTCCGCGACGGTTTCCATGCCGGCCTGCCGCAGGGCCGGCCCGCCTATTCCGAAGAAGGCGAGGTCCGGGCGCCGCGCGCGCAGCTCGCGCACGAGCCGCGCGGCATGCATATCGCCGGATATTTCCCCGGCAACGAGCATAACCGGGCGGGCCGTCACGGGCCGCCTTCCCGGATTTTCTGGACGATCTGCACCGCGAGCTTGAGCGCGTTGACCGCCTGGCGTCCGCCGACGCGCGGCGCTTCGCGCTCGCGGACGCATTCCACGAAGGACGAGAGCTCGCGCAGCAGGGGCTCGTCCTTTTCGATGGGCACGGCCTGCTTTTCGATGCGCGCGCCGGCCTTGCGGTATATCTCCCCCGACTGGGCCCGGTAGTCGAGGGATATGTAGGCGTCCTCCTGAAAAATGCGAATCTTGCGGAGCGCCTCGGGGCTGATGCGGCTGGCGGTAACGTTTGCGACGCAGCCGTTGGCGAAGGAGAGGCGCGCGTTGGCGATGTCCTCGGATGCGCTGAGCACGGGAACGCCCACGGCGTGGAGATGGACGAGCTCGGAGTTGACCAGGTGCAGGATGATTTCAAGGTCGTGTATCATCAGGTCGAGCACGACGCTCACCTCGGTTCCGCGCGGCGCGGCGCCCGGGCGCGGCGGGGGGTAGGGGGCCAGGCGGTGGGCCTCGATGAAGCGCGGCTTTGTCAGGATGCTCTCCAGGTAGGCCAGCACGGGGTTGAACCGCTCCACGTGCCCGACCTGGAGTATGCGGCCGGTGCGGTCCGCCAGCCCGACAAGATCCTCGGCTTCGCGGGTGGATTCCGTGATCGGCTTTTCCACCAGCACGTGCGCGCCGCGCTCGAGCAGTATGCCGGCGGCGTAAAAGTGCTTGGACGGGGGAACGACCACGCTGGCCGCGTCCACGGCCTCCGCCAGCTCTTCAATGCTCGCGAAAGTCCGCGTGTTGTAGCGCATGGCGATTTCCGAGGCGCGCCCGGCGTCAATGTCATAGACGCCCGCAAGCTCGGCGCCCGGGAGCGCCGCGTAATTCTTCGCGTGCCATTGCCCCAGCGCTCCGACGCCCACCACTCCGACCCTAACCTTTTTCAATTCCGTCATGTTCCACCCGTGTTGCTACAAAAGCCAGGCCGATGCGGCCGGCTGTTTTGACAAGCTTCTCGCGCTCGAGCAGGATTGTCCTGCCGGCTTCCACTGCAAGCGCGCCGGCCCGGATCCTGCGGAGCATCCTGAATGTGCGTTCGCCAACCACCGGGATGTCGAAGCGCATGTCGTGCCCGCGCTTGGCAACCTTGACCGCGACGGCGCCCGGCCCGCCCAGGCGGCCGGCGCGCAGCAGCGTCTCGTCCGTGCCTTCAAATGCCTCGACCGCGAGGACAACGCCCTGCTTGACGACAACCGTCTGCCCGATTTCGAGCGCGCTGACGCTCCTTGCCACCTCGATCCCGAAGCGGATGTCGGCCAGCTCGCCCTCCGTGGGCTCCCGGCCGCCTATCGTGCCCGGCGCCGGCATGGCCGCCTCCATGAAGCTGCTGGCCGGGAGCAGTTCCACGCCGATGGCGCGCAGCTCGTCGCCGATGGCGCCGAAGATCGTGTGCGCGTTCCACCGGTCCAGGCGGCGCAGCAACCCGAGCATGCGCGCGTCGGGGCGGACGCTGAACAGGTTGCGCGGCGCGATCTGCCCGGCCATGACCACTCCGGGAACGGCGCTGTCGCGGATCGCGTCCAGCATTGCCTGGAGCTGGCCGACGCGCAGCCAGACGACGGAGTCGGCCAGGCGCCCGATCCCGCGCGCGGTTTCGCCGCGGAACGCTATCGCGAACAGGTGGCGAACTCCCTGCTTTTTCGCCGAGTCCGCGAGCAGCAGCGGGTAGGCGCCGCGCCCGGCAATGAGTCCCAGCTTTTCAGGCGTTGCATTCATTTTCGGCTCAAGCCCGGCCTGGCGGCGCGCGCCCGGCGCCCGGCCGGATATTCCAGGCGATCGCGGCCGCCAGGAAGGGCAGGGTTGCGGCAGCCTCGAATACGGCCACGGCGAAATTGCGCCGGCTCAGCATTTCGGACCAATCCTGCTTTGCCATGTTCGGAAACACGTGGAACGGCAGGAAAAGATAGCGGTCCGAGAAGGGCCATGCAATCATAATCCCCCGCGGCACGGACAAGTCGTTTGTCAGCAGGTCTATAACAAGGTGCGAGAGGGCAAGCGCGAGCAGGAATGCCATGGCACGCGGCCCGGCGGCCGGGTCGCGCGCGCGCGCCGCGAGCCATGCCGCGAGGGCCAGGAGCGCGACCCATGCGAGCGAGTGGGACTGCTGCTGGTGGAACAGGTTGAAATTGCCATGGAACAGGCCGGGTATGTAGTCAATGTCAGGCGCGCAGGCGATGAACGCGCAGGCAAGCAAGGTTTTCCATGCGCGGCGGGCATTGCGGAGAAACGCGCGGGCGCCTTCCGAGCGCGGGATCAGCGCCGCGGCGCCGAATGCCAGTCCGATGATGCTGTGGGCTACGGGAGATGCCATGGGGCGCTGTCAGGGTTCGGCCGGGGTTTTTATGTGCACTGCGCCGGGAATGACTTCGACCGCGTATCTTTCGGCCGCAGGAATCTCCTCGCCGTCGAGCTGGGCCGCTTCCGGCGGGTCTATGCCGATAACGATCCTGCGCGCGCGAATGTGCGTGGATTCCTTCTTCATTTTCATCACCAGCGTGCGGATGGCCTGCGGGTTCGAGCGCAGGGCGAGGATGTAGCTGGTCAGGTAATCCACGGGGCCCGTGAAGACAACCACGTCGAGCAGGCCGTCGTTGGAGTAGGTGGCTGGGCAGAAATCGAATTCCCCGGCATAGATGCGCGTGTTCTTGATCACAAGGTTGACAATGGGCCCGGAATGCCAGCGCGCGCCGTCTATGTCTATGGTAGCGCGAAAGGGGGTGTGGCTCAGCAGGCGCGGTCCGAACGAAAGCGTGTACAGGAGCTTGCCTCGGACCAGGCTCCTGAGTACCGGCACGCGCCGAATCCAGCGCCTGTTGATGTTTCGCTCCTGGAGCACGCGGGAGTCGAGCCCGATGGCCAGGGCGTCCGCGAAATGAACCTTGCCGTTCAGCAGGCCGAGGTCCATCCGGTAATCCGCGCCGTGGATGATGGTCGAGACTGAGCGGCGCAGGTCGGAGACGAAGAAGTCGTTGCGGCTGGCCAGGCCCAGCGATCTTGCGATGTCGTTGCCGGTGCCCATCGGGATGAAGGCGTAAGGCGGCCAGCGGAAGCCGGGGTGAAGCCGGGAATGGTTCAACATGGCGTTGAAGATGCAGGAGTGCGTGCCGTCTCCGCCGATCCCGGCTATGGCGGCGTAGGACTCGATGCCGGTTTTTTCCACGTGCCGTATGAGCTGCTCCTGGATGGGCACGCCCTTTTCCGCGAGGAGATCGAAGCGCATGCCGAACTCGGCCATCATGGCGGCCACTTGTGGCCATTTCGCCAGCGCCTTGCCATCCGCCGAAGACGGATTGAGAAGGCAGAGGATGTTCATGCTTTCATGCTTTGGTTCAGGCAAGGTGTTTTGTCTTTCCCATGTTCGCATCCCGTATTGCGCGGGCTGCCGCGGGACTGAATTTCCGGCCGCGGTCATAGTAGTACAAGCCGTTCACCTCCTGCTCCACGTCCGTAAGCTGCGTGTAGCACCAGCCGCAGATCGCAGGGTTATCCAGGAGCGTTCTCACGGTTTTGACGTAGCGCTCGACGAACTCCTTTTCGGTCGAGGGCCGGGTTCCGTAGCCCCAGTCATTCCCCTTGCTTCGCGGGTTCCACCCTATGCCTCCGAATTCGCTGACAAAGTACGGCTTGTCGCCCGCGTACCCGATGTCTTGCGAATTGTTTTTAAAGGCCCTGGCCCAGTCGCCGGCTTTCAATGCGGCAAATTCCCTGCGCAGCTCCGCGGGTGCGGAATAGTTGTGCACGTCGTAGAGATCTGAGCCCGCGCCCGGGTAGTGCATGTAGCCCGACGAGTCGATCGCCGGCCGGTCCGGATCCAGCGCCTTGTTGAGCCGGTACAGGTGGGCATGGAGCCAGCGCGGAAACGCTCCCTGGTGCCCCGAGGTCTCGTTCAACGGGCACCACCCGATGATCGAGGGATGATTGAAGTCCCGCTCCAGGATATTCATCCATTCGTCCACAAAGTTCCCTGCGGCCAACGGCTGGTTGATGTCGCAGCCCCAGTTGCCGGCCTCGCCCCACACCAGGTAGCCCATCCTGTCGGCCTGGTGCAGGAATGCGGGCTCGAACACTTTCTGGTGCAGCCGGGCGCCGTTGAAACCCATGTCCATTGAGAGCTTGATGTCCCGGATCAGAGCGGACTCCGAAGGCGCGGTGTAGATTCCGTCAGGATAGAAGCCCTGGTCCAGTACGGTCCGCATGTAGAGCGGCTTGTTGTTGAGGAAGAGCTTCCGGCCTTCGGCGTGGATTTTCCTCATTCCGAAGCAGCTCTTTACCGTGTCCTTGCCGTGCCGGGTGACCAGGCGCAGTTCCAGATCATACATGAACGGCCGGCCGGGCGCCCAGAGTTCCGCGTCGGGCATGGCGATCGAAAGCGACGCCGGCGCGCCTGACATCGCCGCCTTTCCGACCGCGACTTGTTTGCCCCCGGCGAAAATCGCCGCCTCCAGCGCGCCCGCGGCCCTGTCGCCGCCGGGAAAGGCCGTGATCCTGACGCGCATGTTATCCACGTCCGCCGCGACCTTGAAATGGGCGATGTGTGATTTCGGAACGGCTTCCAGCCAGACCGTCTGCCATATCCCCGTTGTCCGCGTATAGCTGCACCCGTGGGATGCAAAGGCCGTGCACTGCTTCCCGGCCGGCTGCAGGCCGCCGCGGACATCATCCCTGGCCTCGATAACCACCGTGTTCCTGCCGCGCCGCAGGGCGCTGGTGATGTCGAGCGAGAAGGGTGTGTACCCGCCCGAGTGGTCTCCCGCGAAAGAGCCGTTGATGAACACGCGCGTGAAAAAGTCGCAGGCGCCGACGTGGAAAAGCACGCGGCTGCCTTTCCATGATTCGGGAATGGAAAAGGTGCGGCGATACCAGACCGCGGGCATGAAATCCTTGTGCCCGATGCCGCCGAGCGCGCTTTCCATGCAGAAGGGAACAACAATCTTCCTGTCAAAGGAGGTCCCGGCCTCCCAGTTCCGCTCGTAGCCGGAAACCCCCGGGTCAAACTTGAAATCCCACTCGCCGTTCAAGTTGAGCCACTCCGCGCGCATGCGATCGGGCCTCGGATGTTCCGGTCTCGGAATCATAGCGCATTCTCCCTTGAATCAATTTTCTGCAAACGGCGGGCCATTCTACATTTTTGAAAATGACGCAAACGACTATAATGAAGATATTTGAAACAAACAATCTGAAAGAAGAGCCCGCAATGTTCGAGACGGCGCTCCGGGTCGTTTGGGCG
>JAAZAB010000370.1 GCA_012514555.1 Lentisphaerota bacterium | reverse complement strand
GCCCGGTGGACCATCAGGAACGAGCCTTCGCCCATTTCGATCGTGTCCCCAGCCATCGCGATAATGGACGCGGCCGACGCCGCCAACCCATCAACCTTGACGGTAACCTTTGCCGGGTGGTCTTTGAGCGCGTTGAAAATGGCAATGCCATCAAAGGCACTCCCGCCGGGCGAGTTCAGCCGAATGTTGATCCGCTTGGCGTCAGGCGCGCCGCGCAGGAGCGCGACGACCTTCGCCGGGTCGATTCCGTCGACGGCGCCGACGTCTCCGTACAGGTCAAGTTCCAGACTCTTCATGTTCCTACCTCCATGTGCTGCGGCATATCCACGGCCGCACGTTACGTTTTTCGAGTTCATCAATTTCTCGCGGGGTCAACGGCCGCGACCATGTGCCTTTGAAAGTGCCCGGCCAGAAGTCCCGGCGATCTTCGGGCAACTCCAGGTCCAACCACCGCGCGATCAGCCGCCGGAAGGCCTCACGGAATTTCTTCATAACGGAGGCGCTCCATAGTGCTGACGATCTGCACAAACGGGGCACAGGAAACCACCTTCCAGTAAGCCCGCTGGCATTCGGCATCTGTGATTTCGTGCGAGTTGACGTACTCGTCCAACAGCCGCATAAACGCACAGAAACGTTTTCCGTACACCTGGGAATGCCGCTCGAACATCTCCTGCTGGATCGCCGCCTGGGCGGCCGCTTCGGGGTCGAGTTGGCCGATTTGCTGAAGCAGCTCGGTTTTTTCCTTTGCCTGCCTCTCCCGAAGTTTCTGCATGTCTTTCTCAAACTTCGCCTGCAGGCGCTGCCGTTCCACCAGGTGCTGACCTTCCGGGCCGCTGAGCTCCTCGAGGCGCTGTTTTGCCGCCGCCCAGGCGGGGGACTGCGCCGCCTTCTCGGCCTCGACGCGCTCGCGGTGGTTTAGCGCCTGGTTGATTGTGCCCGGTTTCTTTTTGGTCTCTCTGAAAAAACCCATCTCAACCTCCTGTCGTTATCCGTCCGCTTCATGCGGCCGGGTGGTTCACACGTTAAACCTCGATCATGGCCGCACCCTCCGGCCCCAGGCCTCGAGCACGCGCTGGCAAATAGAGCCAATGTGCTCCGGGTCCGAATTCTCTCCGGTGGTCCGGGGCGCGGAAAGGCCAGTTGGGGTCACAGGCCCCGCCCCTAAAGGCGGGGCTGTGCCCCCTGGCTTTCCTGCGAGTTCTGATTTATCGTCAGCAGTCCCTATATAGGGTCGGCGAAATTGGCGAAAATTTAAAGCCTTGGGACACAACACGTTGCGCGCCGATAACTGTTGACAAGTCCCTAAAATGGCTGGCGAAAATTTAAAGCCTTGGGACACAATGACTTGCGTGCTATTTTCGGTGCGTTTTTCGTGAATTTTCGCCAGCCTATCACCGCCCCTCTGGACGTGACTTGGCGATAAATAGCTAGAGCCTTGATTCTGTTGGACTTGCAGCGTTTTCATTGCGCAGCCGCCAGTTCTACGCGCGCCCGGCCCCGCGTGGTCGGTTCGAGCGCAATTTCTTTCAGGAGCCCGGCCTGCAAGCCGTAGGCAATAGCTCCTTCCACGTCGCGCCGAGACACCGGCCCAAGCATTTCTGCCAGCTTGTCACGGATAGCGCGGGCGACGTTGCCTTGCCCGCGCGCGACTTCAAAGCGCGTCACGCGCGCTGCCGTGTCCTGCAGGACAGCGGCCAGCGCTTCGGCCAGGTC
>JAAZAB010000369.1 GCA_012514555.1 Lentisphaerota bacterium | reverse complement strand
GCCGGTTGCGCGATGCCCGCCGGCCGGGCGCGGAGCTTCGCATCGCGGATCGCCGCGGCCATTGCCAACGCGGCCGCGTTGGTACTGGCGATCTCCTTCTCCAGGCCCGCGAGGGCGCGCTCGTCGCCGATGCGGCCCAGCGCGCGAAACGCGGCCGGCCGCCATTCCGCTTTTCTCCAATCGTTCGCGGCCGGCGCGGTGGCGAACCGGATCAGGTCCGGCACGGCCTCCTTGGCTTTCAGCCAGCCCAGCGCGAAAATCGCGTTCTGCACCACGGTCGCGTCCGCGTCTTGCAGCGACGCCATCAGCGTCGGAATGGCGCGCGCATCGCCGATCTGGCCCAGGGCCTGCGCTGCGCGCCGTTTCATCCGCACCTCCGTGCCCTTCGCGAGCTCGATCAGGGCCGGAACGGCCTTCTTCGCCTGCATCCAGCCCAATCCCAGGATGGCGTTCACCCGCACGGGCTCGTCCGCATCCTTCAACGCCGCGATCAAGGCCGGCGCGCACGCCGGTGCGCCGATCCGGGCCAGTTCCAGCGCCGCCTGGCGCCGCGCCTCAACCCCGCCCTCGGTCAGCGTCTGGACAATCCCCGGAACCTGGGCGGCGTCCGTTTGCCGCTCCCGGGCGTATCGCTCCGCTTTGCTTTTGTTGGCCTGAACCTGCCAGACTTTAATCGCGTCGTCCAATTTCGTTCGGAGCGCCGTCAAACGCTCAGCCGGCAGGAACAGGTCCCGCAACGACGCTATTTCGTCCTTGGCGGCGGCATTGAACGCCTTCAATTCCGCGGCGTTCATGCGGTTAATCCGTCTTTCCACCTCAGACGTCTTGCGTTTCAGCGCCTGGTCCATTTTCGCCAGAACCTGCCTGGTTTCCTTCGCGAGCCGGCCGATTTCCTCCGGCTGTTTCCCGAAAAACGTGCCCAGATATTCCAAATGGTACAATCGGCTTTCCAGCACGCCGGCGACCGTATGATGCGCGCCCGGCACGAAGCCCGGCCCGACGCCCGGTCCCTGCCCGTCAAAGGTCCAGTCCCAGAGCCGCTCCCGGCGCAACAGGTCCAAGAGTGCCCGCTCTTTCGCCTTCGCCACCTCGGGCGCGCTCCGGTCCTTTGGGGCGCCGTTCAGCCAGTTCATCATGCCCAGGAACGCGTCCCGATCGGCGCCCGTCATCCCGTTCGTTGACGCGTTCCCGCCGATGAACGCGCCCAGCGCGATGTAGCGGCCTCCGTAAATCTCGCCGTACGCGCCGACATCGTCGCCGGCGCACCTGGCAAAGACTTTTCCTTCCGGCCCGACGAGCAACGGCATGTGATCCACCGACCCGGAGGAGAAGAACGGCGCCTTGACCGCCTTGGCCAGCGGGCTGTCGCCGACCGGCACGATCAGCGAACTCACGGCCCGGTTATAAGTCAGGGCGACCTGGGGAAACAGCGGCCGGCTCGCCGTGCGGGAATAGCCGCTCCGGAATCCGCTGGCCAGAATGCCCTTGCCTTCCGCCACGAAACCGTGCAATATGCGGGCCGCCGCGGCGTTCGGGAAAAAGTAGCTGTTCCATCCGCCGGTGAACAGCAGCACGTCCACGCCGGCCAGCTTGTTCGTGTTCTCCAGGTCGCGAAGAGTCACATTGGTGTGCGCCCATCCATCATCCTCCAGCGTCTTGATCATGCCGGGCGCGATCACATCCCGCCCGCCCTGGAGCACGCCGACCGTCTTGGAGAACCCGGCCTGGGCCAGGACCGCCGCCGCCAAACACAATGCAATTCTTCTCATTTCGCACTCCGTTTCAAGTTGCCCACACAACACTCATCGAACAAATGCCGGATGCCAAACTCCCTTTCATCCCGGATTTTGCGTTTGAAAAATGAACAATACTTATAATGGGT
>JAAZAB010000368.1 GCA_012514555.1 Lentisphaerota bacterium | reverse complement strand
ATGGATCTGATATAACGAATGTGCTCATCGGCGCGTCGCCGGTTCTCGGCATCATGGGGCAGGGCACAAACTGGGCGGTGGTGATTGCGCCTTCAAATACGATCGGCTTGAAAAGCGTGTTCGTTCAGTCCGAGTCCGTGGGCCAGACTGAAGTTGGCGGATTCACGTATAACCCGGCAGGGACAATATTCGAGGTCAGCCCGGCATCCGGCAGCTGCACAGGCGGCTATCCGGTGGTGATCACGGGCACCAATTTGGGCAATGGCGCCGACATAACCAACGTTACGGTGTGCGGCGTTTCGGCTTTCATCCAGAATCAGCAGGGCACCCAGGTGATGGTCACGGTTGGCTCGTTACCCTTTGGACTGTCTGGCGATGTGCAAGTGTGCTCAGTCAGCTTCGGCGAAACAGTAAAAAAGGACGCCTTCACGTACATCGGGCCTGGCATGATGATGCTTGGCACGAACGGGGCTGTGATTGCAAGCGAATCGGGAGCGTCGCTTGCGAACGGGTCCGATTTCGGATCAGTGCAATTAGGCGGCGTCTTGACCAATGCGTTTGCCGTCACCAATATCGGCAATTCCACGCTGACGATAAGCGGCGCAGCCACCAACGGCGCGGGCTCCGGGGCATTTCACTGTTCCGGCCTTCCATCCTCCATTCCCGCCGGAGGAATTTCCGGTTTTTCGGTCCGGTTTGCGCCCCACAACACCGGGCCTTTCACGGCGGCGCTGCACATAGCCAATAATTCCGCGGCGACGCCTTACATCCTGCGCCTCGCAGGCACTGGCTTAAAAGGCGAGCAGGCGCCGCTTACGTTCAATCCGGCCAGTCCGCAGGCGTTTAATTCCACGAACGGCTTGAGCGTCAGCGGCGGATCCGGAACCGGAACGGTGTGCTATGCGGTTTCCGGCGGGCCGGGCCGGATTGTTGGCGCTACAAACCTGCATATTACCAGCGGCACCGGCGTGGCGATAGTGGTTGCGGTCAAGGCGGGGGACGACAACTACAATTCCATTGCGGCGACCGCGTTCGTAGCAGCCGCGAAAACAGATCAGGCTGTCGTATTTCCGGCCATACCGTCTCAGCGTTTGACGAACGAGGTGGCGCTCTCGGCCAGCGCGAGCTCCGGGCTGCCGGTGAGTTTCAACGTGGCCTCCGGGCCGGGCCGAATCGCGGCCGGCATATTGAGCTTCACGGGGACCGGCATTGTGCGTGTTGTGGCAAGCCAGGCGGGGAATACGGACTATGCGGCAGCCATTCCGGTGACGAACCAGGTGACTGTGACTGGGGCGCCCGGGCGCGCGCCGGGCGATTATTCCGGGGACGGGATTACGGCCCTGACGGTGTTCGATCCGTTGACAGGCAAGTGGTATTGCCTGACCCGGGACGGACGGGTAATCATGTGGGGCCTGGAGTGGGGCGGGCCCGGAATGATCCCGGTAGAAGGCGATTTTGACAGGGACGGGATTACGGACCAGGCCGTTTATGACGAGGCAACCGGCACATGGTACATCCGCGGCATTGAGGGTGAAATCATTGCCTGGTGCCTGGAGTGGGGCGGACCCGGGTTGCAGCCCGTGACGGGCGACTTCGACGGGGACGGGGCAACGGATTTTGCGGTGTATGACGAGCTTCGGGGGCTGTGGTACATCAGGACGCTGGGCGGAATGATCCTGGCATGGGCATGCGAATGGGGATGTCCCGGAGAGATGATGAGGCCGGTGGCCGGGGACTATGACGGCGACGGGGTTGCCGACCTGTGCGTGTATGACGAGCCCAACGGCCTGTGGTATGCGCTGTCCGGAGCGGCGGCGGGAGCCGGCGCGTTCAGCGTGCGCGCGCCGGGCGTGATCGCGTGGGGCGTGAATTGGGGCGGGTTCGGGTACGAGCCCGTGCATGGCGACTATGACGGCGATGGGATATTCGATCTGGCCGTGTACAACGAGGCGTCCGGCAAGTGGTACATCCGTACCCTGTCAGGCGTGACGCAGGCATCAGGCCTGGCGTGGGGCGGACCCGGATTGACGGCTGTGCCCGGCGATTATGACGGCGACGGGGCATGGGACGCGATGGTGTATTGGCAGGAGGACGGCATATGGTATGCCTGGTCAATCGCGCGCGGCGAGCCCCTGCTCTGGTGCGCGCCATGGGGCGGCCTCGCCCTTGAGCCGGTGATGCGGAAGTGAAAGGGCGGCCATTGCCTCTGCTGTAGCCGCGTCGCTGTGCGATGCGCTTAGGCGTCGCGTGCAACGCGACGGCTACACAGAAGGCGGCGAGGGCGAGGACGAAAACGAGAAAGAACAAGGACGAGAAATGAGGGTGCGAAGCCCCGCGGTCCCAAGGGCCGCGGAAAACGGGCCGGCTTCAGTCACCGGCCTTCAGCCTGAACAGCTTGATTCTTACTGCTCGTCTATTGGCGCCGGCTTTGCGCCGCGCCTGATTCGCTTCTTGAATGGCCTGAAATCCATTTCGTCAGGCGAGCGCGGCACGGAGTATGGGTCAAGGCGGCGCCTTTCCTCGTTGACGTCTCTGATCTTCAGGTTATGGCGTGCGGCCAGCCATTCGAGCTCGCCGTCGTTGAATCCGAGCAGCGGGTGAAGGACATTCACGATTTCCACGGTCTTGATGCTGGGTAT
Source organism: Lentisphaerota bacterium (assembly GCA_012514555.1). Taxonomy (GTDB): domain Bacteria; phylum Verrucomicrobiota; class Kiritimatiellia; order JAAZAB01; family JAAZAB01; genus JAAZAB01. The sequence goes on along the minus strand of JAAZAB010000368.1, from coordinate 9,312 downwards.
TTTGTGGACTTCAGGGCACCAGGACACCGCCTCGCACAAATCGGGCGACACCATGGAGTCCTCGCCGATGATTACTACGCGCCTGGGCGTCTGTGCCAGAAAGCCGCGCTCTGTCAATTCCTCAAGGGTCAACTCGGCCCATTGAGCGCCGTCCCAATAGTGCAGGAACGGGCGCGTCGTGGAGGTTCCCTCGTACGTAACGAGGGAAAACGCCCTTATTTTCGCAAGATCGAACCCGAACTGGACCAGCCTGGTCCTGGCCGGCATGACGAGCAGCGTGAGATCTGAAGCCTTTGACCTGTGCCTGAAAATGGATTCCGCATGAAGCGAGGACGCGGCCACGACAAGAAGGGCCAGCAGACAACGTGTTGATCTATTGAACATGATGCTCCTCCTCAAATAGAGATATTTATGCACAGGCATTCAGGATAGTCAAGCCTCGAGAAACACGGCGATCCCGCTATTTTCCCAGCAGCTTTTTGAACTCCATGGTCAGGATGGGAATGATCTTGAACAGGTCGCCGACCAGGCCGTAGGTTGCCATCTTGAATATCGGGGCATCGGGATCCTTGTTGATCGCCACGATGATGTCGGAAGAAGCCATGCCGGCCAGGTGCTGAATCTGGCCGCTGATGCCGCAGGCAATGTATATCTTTGGGCAGACCGTTTTGCCGGTCTGTCCGACCTGGTGCGAATATGCAATCCAGCCGGCATCCACGGCAGCGCGGGACGAGCCAACGCCCGCGCCGAGCACCTCGGCCAGCCCTCGCAGCAGCGCGAAATTCTCCGGCGCCTGCAGGCCGCGGCCGCCCGAGACTATTATGTTGGCTTCCGCGATGTTCTTCGTGGTTTCGACTTCCGAGACGAAGCTGCGGCGCCTGACGCGGCTGGCCAGGAGCTCCGCGGCCAGCTGTTCCATTACGGCGCGCCCCGTGCGCCCCGGCGCCGGAATGGCTTCCTTCATCACCTTGTGCCGGACAGTCGCCATCTGGGGCCGGCGCCCCGGCGTGATGATCGTGGCCATTATGTTTCCGCCAAAGGCCGGCCGGGTCTGGAGCATGTTCCCGGTCTCGGGATCGATTGCCAGGCCCGTGCAATCGGCGGTCAGCCCCGCATGCACCTTGACCGCCACGCGCGCGCCAAGGCTTCGCCCGATGGTTGTTGCGCCGCACAGTACTATGTTTGGCCTGTGCCTTGTTATCATTTCCGCGATCACGGCCGCGTAGGGCTCGTCCTGGAAATAGGCCAGCTCGGGGCGGTCTGCCGCGTACACCGTGTCCGCGCCCCGCTCGAAGAGCTCACGGACCATGCCCTGGGTATTGTGGCCGAGCAGTACGGCGCACAGGTTCATCTTCAGCGCGTCCGCGAGCTTGCGGCCTTCGCCAAGCAACTCGAACGTCACGCTTTGAATCCTGCCGTCGATCTGCTCGGCAAACACCCACACGTCCTTGTACGCGGCTATGTCCGCCGCGGTAGCGGCCTCCTTCTTTTTCATCTCGATCGCGTCGAACTTGCAGGCTTCAACGCAGGCGCCGCAGAGCGTGCACTTGCCGAGGTCAATGGCCGCCAGCTTGTTCTCGACAACGATGGCGCCGAAAGGGCAGGCCTTGACGCAGAGTTTGCAGCCCACGCACTTGTCGGGCAGAACGGAAATGGGCGTCGATTCCATGAATATCTCTCCTGGTCTTTCGCTTCGAAGGGGGTTACGACGCCGCGCCAAGAACCGCGTCCTTGAGTTTCCCAACCAATTGCGCGGCCATTTCCTCCGGCTCGCCCTTGAATATCACGCCCCCCGTCCGCGCCGGGGGCGTAAAGATGCGCACGACTTTTGTCGGAGATCCGTCCAATCCGATGCTGCGGGGATCGCAGCCCAGGTCGGCGGCTTTCCAGGAAATAATCTGCGCCTTCCTGGCCGCCATCTTGCCCCTGAGCGACGGCAGCCGCGGCTCGTTGATTTCCTTGACCACCGTGAGCAGGCAGGGCAGCGGGGACTCAAGCGCCTCGAACCCGGTCTCCATGAGGCGCTCGGCAACCACGTGCTTCTCGTCGATTTCCTCGATCTTGCGCACGTAGGTTATCTGCGGCAGGTCCAGGTGCGCGGCTATTCCGGGGCCGACCTGGGCCGTGTCGCCGTCCGAGGCCTGCTTGCCGCACAGGATTACCCTGTAATCGCCAAGCTTGCGCACGGCCATGGCAAGCGTGTAGCTGGTGGCCCATGTGTCGCTGCCCGCGAACGCGCGGTCCGAAACGAGGATTGCGTTGTCGGCGCCCATAGAAATGGCCTCGCGCAGCGCCGCGTCCGCCTGGGGCGGACCCATGGTGATTACGGTGACTTTCCCTCCGGCGCGCTCCTTTATCCGGAGACCCTCTTCAATGGCGTAGACGTCGAATGGGTTGATGATCGATGCGACTCCCTCGCGTATCAGCGTGTGGGTCTTGGGATCGATCTTGACGTCGGCTGTGTCCGGCACCTGCTTGATGCACACCACAATATGCATGGTTCGCTCCCTGCTGTTTCTGGCAATGAGGCCGATATTGTATGGGAGCGCCCCGGCTTTGCAAGCCCGGAATTAGGATAGAGGAGAGAGTGGAGAGGGGATAGGATATAGGGGATAGGATATAGTGGAGAGGGGATAGGATATAGGGGAGAGGTTTTGAGTTGGGAGCAGGGAAAATCGTTATCGAAATCGCCATCGGGATCGGGATCGAAAGAAGGTCAGAAAATACAGGAGACTATTTGGAAATCAGGAAAGCAGGAACGGAAGGGGGGGAAGGGGGGAGGGGATAGGGGATAGGATATAGGGGAGAGGTTGTAAGTTTTGAGTTGGGAGCAGGGAAAATCGCTATCGGTATCGCTATCGGTATCGGTATCGAAGGAAGGTCAGAAAATACAGGAGACTATTTGGAAATCAGGAAAGCAGGAAGGAAATGGCCCCTGTTTACTCTCTTTACCTGTGCCAGAATGGCTCATTATGCGTCAATAAGGCGCTATGATAGCGAATTTACTAATAACCTGGATGATGATGGAAAGTGTTGAAAGCCAGGCTGTTGCGTAGTGGCATGTCGAGTTGGTACGCTTGATGCTATTAGAATCGACAGATGGTTAAAAATCAACAACCGAAAGGAGGGTACTACAATGTTCTGGCCTGAATTCAGTGAAAGCAATTCCCTTTCGGAATTGCGGCGCATTCAGAACGAGGTGAACCGCTTGTTCGGGGAATATGAGGGCGCGGGCGAGTCGTTTCCCGCGGTAAATATTTGGACGAACAAGGACGGGGCGGTCCTGAAGGCGGAGATTCCGGGAGTGGATCCGGCAGACATAGCTGTGTCGGTCCAGGATGAGCAGGTGGACATCAGCGGCGAAAGAAAGCAGGATCCGGTTTCGGACGAAATGGTCTGCCACAGGGCTGAGCGAGGGTTCGGGAAATTCGCGCGGTCTTTCACGCTTCCGTTTGCCGTGGAAAAAGACAAGGTTTCCGCCGGGTACAAGAACGGGGTTCTGATGGTGACGCTGCCGCGCGCGGAGGCGGCAAAGCCGAAGCAGATCAAGGTCCTGGCTGAGTAATTTGGCCTGGAGCAACCGGAATCCGGAACGGGGGTGCATCATGAATGTTGAAGACAAGAAGGCGGTTCAGGCGGAAAGGAAAGAAGGCGTCCAGCGCATGGCGGAAATGACGAGGGATTTGCCCGTGTTTGTCCCGGCAACGGACATATGCGAGAGCAAGGATGCGATCGAGGTGGTGTGCGACATGCCGGGCGTCCCCGAGACACAGGTGGATGTATCGCTGGAGGACAACGTGCTGACGATCACGGGATGCCAGGCTGCGGATGAGGCGGAGGGCTACGACCTTGTTCATCGCGGCTACAGGGAAGGCATGTTCCGGCGGGCATTCACGCTGACGGATGAAATTGACCGCGGCCGGATCAGGGCGCGCATGGCGCAGGGGGTTCTTCGGCTGATCCTGCCGAAGGCCGAGAAGTCGAAGCCGAGGAAGATTGCCGTTGAAGCCGAAAAATGATCTGCGCGAAAGGAGGCAATGCCATGAGAAAACTTGTTCCATGGAGGAAGAAAGCGGATCAGGCGGTGGCGCGGCGCGGGGATGAGCATCCTTTTTCGCGCCTGCACCGGGAGATGAACGAACTGTTCGAGGGTATTTTCGACGATGAAAGGAACATGTTCGGTATGACTCGCTGGCCCATGGAAAAGAATTTCCTTTCCATCGAGCCCAGCTTCGAGGTCTCGGAGACGGACGATGCCGTACAGGTTCTCGCGGAACTGCCGGGCATGGACGAAAAGGATATTGAAGTCACCCTTGACCGGCGCACGCTAACCATCACCGGCGAGAAAAAAGAGGAGCATGAGGAGAAGAAGAAAAACACCGTGTTTTCGGAGCGCAGGTATGGCTCGTTCCGGCGCATGCTGACCGTTCCGGACGGGATCGACGAAGCGCATGTGAAGGCTTCCTTCAAGAAGGGCGTTCTCAAGCTTGAGCTTCCGAAAAAACCGGAAGCCCGCGGGAACGCCAGGAAGATTCCGATCAAGTCCGAATAAGGCTGGCGCCCGGCTCAGCCGGGTCGTCCGGCGGGAACGCGGGGCTCCGTACCCGCATATTAGGGCTGAGCGCGCCACGCATTGGCGCGCTTGGCCGCACTAACGGCGGCCGGTGCCCATCTCCGCACCTCTGCGGGTGACATGCTTTTGTCTTCGGCGGCCGGGGCCCATGCTTTTCCGAAGCGGCTTCGCAGGGCAAGCCGTCCGCCCTCCATGTGGAACGCGGCCGGCGTCTCTTCTGTAGCGCGCCACGGCGTGGCCCGATCGGCGGGTTATGCGGGCACGGAGACCAGCGTTTCCAAGAAGGCATTCAGGGGGCTGGAGGGCGGACGGCCCCGGCCGCCGAAGAATAAAGCAGGCGAATATCCAATATCCAACAAGGAATATCCAACGTCCAAGTGCTGCGGCTCACAAGTCAAGAATTCAAGCGAATATCCAATATCCAAATCCAAGGAAAAAGGATTCGAAAACAGAATTCAGAAGCTCGCAGACCTGGGGCTTAAGCTAAGCCTTTAACGGCGCCTTTTGTTCCTGCTTGCGAATCCTTTCCGCATGCGGCATCATTTCTCCCCTGAAAGAAACGCGGTCAACCAGGAGATGAGATATGACAATGCCGGAGATTTTCCCGAAACCCGCCAAAGCCTCGTTCGGCAAGGCAATCTGCGACTTCAGCCGCGGGCAATGGCTGCATTGTCCGGCCCGCGCGAGCGATATCCTGAAAGGGCATGTTCGCAATTTCAAGGCCGATGTCCAGGCGCATTTCGCCGGGGATCTGACGGTCACGTCCGGATTGCCGGCAAAAGGCGGCGTTTTCCTGTCGCTGGCATTCGATCCGGATGAGAAATGCCTTGAGGCTTTCTCCATTTCGATCAAGCCCGGGGGGATCACCCTTGTCGGCGGCGGCGAACCGGGACTCTTCTACGGGCTTGGCGCGCTGCGCCAGCTTTTCGACCAGTGCGGCGCAAGGCTGCCCGCCTGCGCCATATCGGACCGGCCGGATTTTCCCAATCGCGGAGTGATGCTCGACGTGAGCCGCTGCAAGGTTCCGACGATGCCGAGCCTTTTCAAGTACATCGATCTGCTCGCCGGCTTTCGCGTCAACGAGCTCCAGCTTTACATTGAACACACCTTCGCCTTCTCGGCGCATGAAACAGTCTGGCACGACGCGTCGCCTTTCACGGCTGAGGAGATCCAGGCTGTCGACGCCTATTGTCGCGAGCGCTTCATTCGGCTGGTCCCCAATTTCAACTCCTTCGGGCACTTCGAACGCTGGCTGTGCCACCCGGAATACAGGCGCCTCGCGGAATGCCCGGACGGATTCGAGTATCCGTGGGGCGGAGGAATGAAGCACGGCTCGACGCTCAAGCCCGACAAGGAAAGCCTTGACTTTCTCGACGCCCTGTACGCGGAATACCTGCCGAATTTCGGCAGCCGCCTGTTCAACATCGGCTGCGACGAAACGTGGGAGCTCGGCAAGGGCTGGAGCAAGGCCAGGTGCGAAAAGCTGGGCGTCACCCGGGTCTACCTGGACTTCCTGCTCCAGCTTCACAAGCTGGCGAAAAAGCACGACCGCATTACGACGTTCTGGGGCGACATCATCCTGCACGAGCCGAAGCTCATTCCCGAGCTTCCCAAGGATATCGTCGCGAATGTGTGGGGCTACGAGGCAGGCCACCCTTTTGACAAGCAGTGCCCGGAGTTCGAAAAGGCCGGCATTCCGTTCTACGTCTGTCCCGGCACGTCAAGCTGGGGCACGCTTGTCGGGAGAACGGGCAACGCGCTTGCCAACCTTGAAAACGCCGCGCGCAACGGGCGCAAGCACGGGGCCATAGGCTTTCTTATCACCGACTGGGGCGACGGCGGGCACCATCAGTACCTGCCAATCAGCTATCTCGGCGTCGCGGCCGGCGCGGCCATGTCATGGAATCATGCGGCCAACAGGAGCGCGGATGTCCCGCGGGCGCTTGACAGGCTTGTCTTCAAGGATTCCGCCGGCATCCTCGGCTCGCTCTTCGCGGAAATGGGCTGCGTTCAGGACCTGGGCAAGTACCAGCCGTTCAATACCGGCGTCTTCCAGCAGATGTTCGCCTTTGACATGGCCACCAGCCACAAATGGCTGGATACGATAACCCCGGCGACGCTGGACAAGTTCCTCGGGCGCTTTGCCCGGCTGGAGGCGATGCTCCCGGCGGCCCTTCCCCAAGCGGCCGACGGCGCGCTCGTCAAGGCCGAGGCTTCGAACGCAATCGCCATGGCAAAGCACGGCATTCACAGGGTCCAGGCATTCCGCGGCAAGCGGATCGATCGCGCCGCGCTGCGGCGCGAGCTCCAGGACATCATCATGCGGCACGAGGACCTGTGGCTGGCGCGCAACCGCCGCGGCGGCCTGCGCGAGAGCAGCGGCAACATCCGGCAACGGCTGGCGCCGCTGGGCTGATCCAGGGATAGGGGATAGGGGAGAGGGGATAGGGGGGAGAGGTTTTGAGTTTTGGGTTTTGAGTTTTGGGTTTTGAGTTTTGAGTCGGATTTGTTTTGTCAAAACAGTTGCTTCGGTCCGGCACGAGCATTGTCGCAACTTTTGTAGAAGCCCTTAATCGTCAAAACAACCCAAAACTCAAAACCCAAAACTCAAAACTTCCCTTTCGCCGGCTCGTTATTCTGCAAAATCCGGGCTTATCTTCAGCGTGACGGTTGCCCTTGTTACCGGCGTTCGCAAATCAATGCCGATTCGCGTCGGCCGCTTCGGCGTGCGCGCTTCTTCCCTGATCTCTTCCGCCTTGATGTCGAACTCCGATCCCTCAACCTTGATGTCAACCAGGACGAACCCGCCGTTGTCCGACACGAGCAGCCTGCCATGCTGCTCCTCCTTCCAGGCGCCAAGCGTGATTAGCGCCGTTCCGAACGCCTTTGGCGTGCTGAACTCGACCTCGTCCGTGACAGTCAGGGATCCGGTCCCGGCCCGCGAATAAACGAACGTGCGGACGAGCTTTGTCAGCTCCTTGACGCCGTAGGCGGCCCTGATGTCCATGACCAGGGCGTCCTCGACATCAGCGAACCTCGTGCTCAGCACTGTTCCGCGCGCGTCTGCGCCCGTCTCCTGGAGCGCGCCCGCGACAAGCGGGACAGGGTGCCCATGCGAATTCAACAGCCCGCTGTCGTAGCGCCTCGGGCTGAAGGTCCGGGCCGTGTAGATTTCCGCCCCCGGATCCAGCAATGGCGCTGCGCTTCCGATGGCGACAACGAAAGAGCCAACATCGTTGTGATTGTGATGCTCGTTGTTGTTCCCGCCCTTGATCGCGACGCCCATCCTGCAGCTTTTGGAGGGGCCGGGACGGCATATCCAAACCCCGGACGAGTCGAACAACGTGCGCGCTTCCAGGCCGCTGCCCTGCCGCCCCGCCTTGTCCCCGCCGGAGACGGAGTTCGGGAAGGAAAACAGGAGGCACTCGAACAGGGCGCCGCCCGCCGATGGCCCTTCGTTTTCAAACCGGCCCAGGCCCAACCCGAATTTCCTGCTGACGTAACCCATGATACTGGGCCCCGGCTTTACGCCGACCGTGCAGTCGGCGAATGCGGGGTAAACCCCGTTCATGATTTCGAAGCGCGCGCCGAAAGCGGCCGGAAGCCGGACGCCGTCGCGATCCATCAAATCCACTTTTCCGGCCGTGGCCTGGATTATGGTCTCCGCCATCATGACGTAGTGGCCGAACCCGTAGTTCCAGTATCCAAGGCCCTCGGAGCAGTAGCCGTCCTTGCCGAATCCGCGTAAAAAACTCCTCGAAGTTTTTCGTGCCGCCAGGATGAATTGCGCCCGCTCGCCGGGAGAATCCACAATTGCCAGGGCAGCCCCGACCACGCCCGACAGGCACACGGAGTTCCAGTTGTTGGTGGTGTCCATCCACCAGTTTCTTTCGCGCCTGCCCTCGACCATGTCCATGAATGGAATGAGAACGCGCTTGCGGACATTCTCGAACAGGCGCCCGCGAGTTTCCGGCGGGAGGTCATTCCCGAAAAGCCAGGCGACGGTTGCCATTTCCCATGCCAGGGCGGCTGACGCAAGGTCGATGTCAACGACCCTGCCCTCGAAATTCGCAAGGCTGCCGTCGTGCGCGGGCATGACCCAGGTTTTTTCGCGGCACAAGGCTTCAATGACCTCCGACAGAGGCTTGATGAAACGGCCCTTGTTCTCGATGCATTCAGCGAGCGCAAAAGTCCGCAGCCGGGCGCGGCGCTTCCATTCGGCCTGCTCCCATCGGACGCGGTTGCCATTCCTGGAAAACTCGAGAAACAAATCGTCGGGCTGTTCAGGGATCGGTTCCTGCGCCAGCTTTTCGGCGTCATTCACGATCTTCCTGAAAGCGTCAAGGCCGGCCAGCGCTTCCCACGCGGCCCGGTCGCCGCGGGGCCGTCCCAATCCCACGGGCTTCGCCGGCAGCATTGCGGAAATATCTTTCATTTCACCCTCCTTTGCGAAGAGGTTTTGAGTTTTGGGTTTTGAATTTTGAGTTGGAAGAGGGGGTGGAGAGGTTTTGAGTTTTGAGTTGGGAGCGGGGGAGAGAAGTTTTGAGTTTTGGGTTTTAAGTTTTGAGTTGGGAGCGGGGGATATCGAAATCGCTACCGCTATCGAAATCGAAAGAAGGTCAGAATCCCAATTTCCGAGTGTCATCATTCAACCACTCTTCACGCAGGCATGAGATAATTTGGAAATCAGGAAAACTGGAATGGGGAGATCAATATTTCCCTCTTTTCCTGATGTTCCT
>JAAZAB010000039.1 GCA_012514555.1 Lentisphaerota bacterium | reverse complement strand
TTGCCGTCAAACTCATTTATCTGGAGAGCGTCCCGACATGAAAAAAATTCTTATGCTGTCCTTGTTGTTAGCCGGCGTCAGCGCCTGGTCATCGTTTCCGCTGACGGAGGGTGGTCGTCCCCTGGCTGAGATTGTCATTGGCAGCGCCGCGCCGGCGCCGGTTGCCAACGCCGCGCAGGAGCTGCAGCTCTGGGTCGGCAAGATCAGCGGCGCACAGCTGCCAATCGTGGAAGTCGGCGGCGGGTTGCCCCGGCAGCTCGTCCTGTCCTGCGCCCCGTCCGTGCTGGCGCTTTTCCCGGAGGACGCTGCCGCGTTGCAGGGCAACGACGGCTATGCTGTGCGCGAGCGGGACAGCCGCCTGTATATCCTGGCCTCGGTGCCGCACGGCATTGTCAACGCCGTGTTTCGGGTGCTGTACAAAAACACCGACATCATCTGGGCCTTTCCGGATGACGAAAACGGCACGTTCTACTCGCCCAACCCCAGCGTGACCTTCCAAGCCGACGGGCTCGACATTCCCAAAATGACGCAGCGCGGCTGGCAGCTGGGCACGGCTCTTCCGAACGAGTTCATGTGGGTCGTCCGCCAGGCCAACAACTGGACCACCCATTCCGCCAGCGGCGTCAGCCCGCTCAACGACGAATGGGACATGATCAAGGAATGCCTGGGCGGCCACAACCTGAACACCGTGTTCATTTCTGAAAAGAAGTACTATGAGACCCGGCCTGACTTCTTCCCGCTGATCAACGGCGAGCGCGTCAAACCGTCTTCCAAGACCCACCGGACGCAGCTGTGCTTCACCAACCGCGACATGATCGCCGCCTTCAAGCAGGAGTTCGACGCCCAGGTCGAGCGCCACCCGACCGCGACCATCTACCGGGTCATGATCGAAGACAACCACGACCAGTGCCAGTGCGAAGCCTGCCAGGCCGACATCCAGCTGCCGGACGGCAGCACCCTGACCCGCCAGGACCCGCGCTTCTACTCCACCCGCTTCTTCCTGTTCCTGAATGAAATCGCCGCGCACACCAGAGCCAACCATCCCGGCAAGGACCTGCTCTCGTTCGCCTACTTCTTCACCGAGACGCCGCCGGCCATCCAGGTCGACCCGATCATCCGCGTCCAATTCTGCCCGATCTTCAAGAATTCCAAGTTCGACATCCTGGCGCCGCAAAACCAGACGACACTGGACAAGTTCAACGCCTGGCTGGCGAACACGACCAACCTGACCTGGCGCGAATACTACGGGCTCGTGTTCGACTTCCCGCGGCCGGTCGACGCGATTGCCGCCGCCGACTTCCGCTACTGCCTGGAGCACGGCGTCCGGCGCCACTTCTCCGAAATGGAGAACTACAACATCGCCCGCGAACAGCGCACCTATGGCCGCGGCCCCGTGTCCTGGGACTGCAACGCCATGTACTTCTGGGTGATGGCCAACCTGCAATGGGACCCCTATCAGGATGTCAAGGCCATGCGCCGCGACTTTCTCAACCGGGTCTTCCAGGAAGCCGCGCCCGAC
>JAAZAB010000038.1 GCA_012514555.1 Lentisphaerota bacterium | reverse complement strand
TCAAACCACGAGGGATTGGCCATAGTGCGGCATCTGCTGTGTTGCAGCGGGTTCGGAGTATGTCAATACGCCTTCACCCGCTGCGCCTTGCATCTGCCGCACTCTGACCAATCGCAAAATCCGGGCTTACAACTCGCCTATTCTCGCAAAATAAAGAAGGTCCTTGCCGTGGAGCGACTTGTCGAGGTACAGGTCCGCGTTGCTCCACAACATGAACAGCACGTTCTTGTAGTTTATCAGGTCGTAATAGACAATGCCGTACTTGTCCTGTATGAAAAAAATCTCCCCGTACTTCGACGCGTCATCGCCTTCGCCGAGCAGCAGGCGCATGTTGTTGCGGCCGTCGCGCATCAGGTTGGGCTTTATTCCCGGGAGCGAATACGCCATCAGCACCCTGCCCTTGTATTCCATGAGCTGCGGGCGTGTTTCCGACATGGGCACGCGCCAAGGCGTTTCCTCGAAAGTCAAGCCGAGGTCGCGCGAAACGTAGTAGTTGCAGCCCTCCGCCCCGCGAAGCAGAGCGTACATGCTGCCCCCGGCTATCGCGACCTGGGCCTCGTACTTGGCGATCTTCGGTATTATGCCCCGGAATTCGAAAGTCTCGGCGTCCGATGTCGAAAAAATTATCGGCTGGGAATAGCCCGAGGTCAGGGCTCCGTAGCGAACCCCGTTGTGATACGCGGGCTTCGACGAGTTGATGATGTGTTCCTTGGAATCGAAATTGAGGTTGTAGCCGCTGAACCCGTGCGCGGACAAGTACCCGTCGACCGCCGCGTCGGAGAGCGGCGCCTTTTTGCCGCCGATGCTGCAGAACACCCGACGCACGGGGGACTCTTTGCGCGTCGCGGGATCGTAATCCACATAGTAATAATCCGTGCCGCCGGCGAGAAAATACACCCTGACATGGCCGTTGATGAACACGGTGCTCGCGTCTATCGGGTAAGAGTAGGCCGTGCCGTCCTTCGGCACGCCGTGCTCGAGCAGCACGATGTTTTCGGAGCGGTGCGGCTGCGCCACCGGCACGGCCGCAAGCGCGAGCACTTCGACCTGCTCCCCGTACTTATCCCTTGAAGCGTGGTACGCCGCGTACACGATCCCCCTGTCGGGATCAAAGCAGCCTATCGGCGCCGACGACGACGTGAAGCTCACAGTGTCGCTCACCGCGACGCGCCGCCCGAATATCCTGTCCTCCCACATCCTGTTGGTGTCCATGTCACGCCTCCCGGTAAATCATCGAATCATCCCTTGCGTCCCGCCCGCGCCCGCTCATTCCGAGAGCGAGTTTATCACCCGCAGGCCGCGGGAGCGCAGGATCACCGCGGCATCCTCCAGGTCGCCGGCCGACGGCCGGGGCGCCCTGGGCATGCTGTCGGCCATGCCCGCATGGCGGTAGTTATCCCGCGCATAATCGTGATAAGCCAGCAGCCGGACAGTCACGGCCCGCGGCAGCCCCGCGAGGAACTCCCCCGCGGCGCGGCATTCCGCGGGCGAGAGCGTCAGCTCCGGTATCATCGGCATGCGCACCTCGATGGCCGCGCCCCGCCCGGCCAGGCGCCGCAGGTTTTCCAGGATGAGCTCGTTGCCGCAGCCCGTCAAAACCCGGTGCCGCCCGGCGTCCATCAGCTTGATATCGTAGAGAAAAAGCTGCGCGTGCGGCAGCACGCGCTCAAAAGCGTCCCACGGCACATTGCCGCAAGTGTCAACGGCAGCATGGACGCCCTCGGCGCGCAAGCGCCGCAGGAGCTCCTCGCAAAAGGCGGCCTGGCACAGCGGCTCGCCGCCGGACAGGGTCACGCCGCCGCCGGACTGCTCGTAAAAATCGAAATCCTCCATGAGCAGCGCCAGGGCGTCATCCACATTGACTTCCCGCGCCGAGAAGCGCAGCGCGCCCAACAGGCAGGCTTCGACGCAGCGGCCGCAGCGCCGGCACTTTCCGCGGTCCAGGACGTGCTTCCCCGAAGCATCCAGCGCCTGTGCGCCGCTGGGGCATGCCGCCGCGCAGCGGCCGCAGGATTCGCAGCGGAGGTCCGTGTAGAGCAGCAGCGGCTCGCGGCTGATGCTTTCGGGATTATGGCACCACGCGCAGCGCAGCGAACAGCCCTGCAGAAACAGCGTCGTGCGGATGCCCGGGCCATCGTGGGTTTCCAGATTCTTGACGCCTGAAACAAGGCCTGTCGTCATGATCACCGCGCTTTTGACTCGGCTTCGCGAATGAAGCAGTCCTGCATTCCGGGCGAGAGGTCTATGAAGCGCGCGTTCCACCCGCACACCCGCACCTGCAGGTTCGCGTACTTTTCCGGGCTGGCCTGCGCGGCCTTGAGGGTCTCGGCATCAAAAACATTGAAATGGATGAAGAACCCGCCCTTGCGGAAGAATGTCGCCAGAATATCCCGCAGGCATTTTCCGCCGGCGGCGCCCCGAACCAGCGTGGGATGAAGGATGATGTCCAGCACCGAGCCGTCCGGAAAATCGGTCGCGTCGAGCTTGGTCACGCTGTTTATCAGCCCCGTGACGCCTTTCCTGTCCATGCCGATCGTCGCGCCGGCATTTTTCGCCAGGGGCTCGCCGGCCCGGCGGCCGTCCGGCGTGGCGGCGCTGCGTTCGCCCATGATCACCGAATGGTCAATGGACCAGCAGCCCATCTGGAAGCGGCCGCCGCGGCTGTTCGGCGTGTTGTTGATCAGCTCCGCCGTCGAACGGCAGACCGCCACGGCAAAGCGATCGGCCCTCGCGTCGTTGTTGCCCCACTTGGGCGCGCGCCGGAGCGCGGTCAGCCGCAGCTCGTCATGGCCCTGCCAGTCGTCCTGCAGCGCCCTGCGCAGCTCGTCCCAGCCGCAGAGCTTCCCGGTGAAAACCAGGTGCTCGATGGCGGCCAGCGAATCCGCCACCGTGCCCAGGCCGGCGCACATCACGCCGGAGGTGCTATATTCCGTGCCCGCGGCAGAAACGTCCCGCCCCTTCTCAAAGCATGAGTCCATGCTGGACGACAGCACCGGCGCAGGATTCACCCGCGGCCACTCCAGCTCCCACGCGCGGGTTTCGGCCATGGCCTGCCGCAGGTGGCCGGCCAGGATGGACTCGTAGCCGCGCAACACGTCGCCCATGTCCCGCGGCGGCGGCGAGGTCCTCATGAGTTCCTCAAGGGGCTTGGCCAGGTTGCACAGCGCGCTCATGGTGCAGGACAGCTCCCGGCCCATGATCGCCGGCTCGTAACAGCCGATTGCGACAAAATCCGCGATGTCATCGGGGCGCTTCCCGTGGCGCACGAACATATCGAAGGCGACGTCGTCGTTGGCAAAGACGATCGAGTTGGCGCCGCCGCGCACGGCGTCCGCCGCCCGCGCCAGGATGTCCGGCGGGCTGTTGCGGTGCACCCGCAGCGTCAGCTTCGGGTCTATCATCTTCCGCTCGGCAAAAACCTCAAGGCACAGGCGCGTAAGGTCGTTGCAGAGGTCGTTGCCGGCGGCATCGCGGCCGCCGAAAGAGATGTTGTTGCCCGCGCCAAAATGCTGCGCGGCGAATTTGTCAAAGAAGCAGTGGATCATTTCCCCGGCCTGCGCGCGCGTCAGCCGGCCGCCGCGCAAATCGGCGTCGTAGTAGGGAAAGAACAGCTGGTCAAAGACGCCTTGCGAACGGACGTATTCGCCCTCGATCTCCTGGACCTGGTTGAAGAGAAACGCCCACTGCAGCGCCTCGTGAAAGCTTTCAGGCGGCCGCTCCGCAAGGGCCTTCAGCGCGGCGATCACCCGCTGCGCCCCCAGGCGCTCAGCCTCCGCGGCCAGGCGCAGGATGTAGGTCCGCATGGCTTCGCAGACAATAGCCGCGGCGCGGAAGAAGTCCGCGGCCTCCTCATCGCGCGCCGCCGCCAGCGCGGCGCTGGCGCGGTCGCGCAGGCCCGTCGCCCCGTATTTGAGCACGTTGCGCCAGCCGGGCGAGGTGTGGCTCAGGTCGAGACGCCCGAAAGCGCATTCGCCCAGGCGCCAGCCGTTCAGCCCGAGTTTCCGGCCGGCTTCGGCCATCCACTCCTCCTGGATCTTCCACAACACGCGGCCGTCGGCGATGTGATCCGCGAACCAGTCCTCGGGATCAACGCGGATAGCCGCGTCCGTAAGAACCATGCGCAACATCTCCGCGCGCTGAATGATTCGCGGCTTGCCGGCGCCGGCCGCGGCGAGGTACTGCCTGACCTTTGCCAGCAGCGCTTCCGGAGCCAGGCCGGTGGCCGGATTCATCGGCAGCCGATATTGCTTCTCAAGCGCATCACGGACCTCGCCATAGCGGCCCCACAGCGCACCAGCAGTCATCGTTCTTTTTCTCCAGCAACCGGAAACACAAACCCCGTCGCGCGCCCGGCTTTCAGGCGGGGCCCATCCTACTTTTTAATCCCGATTTTACAACTCGCTTTTCATGCGAAACATGCCGGTGACGCCGCGAGCAATGGGTCAGTTCGTTTTCCTGACCGGCCGCGCCCCGGGATCGAGCCGCACCGACTCCTCCCCGTGGCGGATCGTCAGTGCGGCGCCTTCAAGGAGTTCGTAAGTTGTTCCCGAACGGTCCAGGGCGATTCGCAGGCGCCGGCCCTGGAAACAGACGGGAAAAGCGAGCCGCGTCCATTCCTTCGGGAGACGCGGGCGGAACCCGAGTACCCCGTCCGTCACGCGCAGCCCGGCAAAACCCAGAACCACCGCCATCCACGTTCCCCCCATCGCCGCAATGTGAACCCCGTCCTTGGCGTTCATGTGAATGTCGTCCAAATCCATGCGCGCGGTCACGCGGAAAAACCGGTAGGCGGCTTCCGCATCGCCGACCTCGGAGGCGATCAGGCTCTGTCCGCACGCGGACAGCGATGAGTCGCCAGTAATATAGGGGCTGTAATAGTCATAACAGCGCTTTTTCATTGCCGCGTCGAACCGGTCGCCGAAAAAGGCCAGGGCCAGCAACAAGTCGGTTTGCTTGATCACTTTGTACCGGAACAGTTCGAGGGGATGAAAATACCTCAACAGCGGCATGTGATCGGGGTCCGGGGGAATGGAGGTGAAGGGCCATTCCGGCTTGTGCAGGAATGAATCGTCTTTTTTGTAAACACCCTTTTCGGCATCCACCGCCAGAAGCATCTTTTCGGCGGCACGCTCCCACTCCTTCGCCTCGGCCGCAGTCACACCCATCGTCGCGATCACGGCCGCAAGGCGCTTTCCATATTCGCGGTAAAATCGGGCAGCCAGATGAAAATTGTTCCGGGCCATCAGGTTGGTGTAGAAGTTGTTGTCCACCAGGGCGTTGTATTCGTCCGGCCCGGTGACGCAGTACAAGCAGAAGGCGCCGCCACGCTCGGGATTAAAGGAGCCAAGGTCCCGAAAAAACCGGGCCGTCTCGAAAACCATCTCGGCTCCGCCCTGCTCGAGAAAGGGAAGATCGCCAGTGGCGTCGAAATACCTGCCGATCGTGAAGGCGATGTCGGCGTCAATGTGATATTGCGCGGTGCCGGCCGGGTAATAGGCGGAAGCTTCCGCGCCGCCAATGGTGCGCCATGGAAAGAGGGCACCCTTGAAATGGAGCTCCCTCGCACGCGCGCGGGCGCGGTCGAGGGTATGATGCCGGTAGCCCAGCAGGGCCCGGGCAATTTCGGGCTTCGTGTAGATGAAGAAGGGCGCTCCAAAAATCTCTGTGTCCCAGAAATAATGGCCCTCGTAGCCGTTCCCGCCCAAGCCTTTCGCGGACATGCTGCGCCGGCCGTCCGTGCCCGCGGATTGCAGGAGGTGAAACAGGCTGAACCTGAGCCCGAAATCCATGGCCGCATCGCCCTCGATCTCCATGTTCGCCTGGGCCCAGAACGACGCCAGGGCCGCGGCATGCTCCTCCAATAAACCCTCGAATCCGAGGTCTGATGCCGCCGTGACCTCCGCCGCCGCGGCCGCCGGGAGATCCGCGCCCTCCGCTCCGGCGTCAATCGAGGTGCAATAGGCCATGTACCGGACCAGGCAAAAAGGCGTCCCGGCCGGCAAATCCATTGCCCGCCGCGTGATCACCCGGCCCTCCTCATTCGTCATCGTGGCGTCTGAACCCGGCGTCGCAACCTCGCGAACCGCGCAGGCGAGGTCCAAGCCCGAGCGGCGGGTGGACTGCCGGACGACCAGCGCGCCGCCGCGCGTTTCGCATCCCTTGAAGACGACTCCAGGCGCGTTCGGATCCTCCGCCTCGCGGTCCTGATACATGTCTATCATGTTGACGATCCGCCGCAGCCGCCGCGATTGCGCATCCAGCGTGGCTTCTACTTCCACACGGACCGGGGCATCAGCCTGAACCTGAACGGCAAAGGCCGCCACGTTCTTCCGGACTTGCGAAACCATCCGGCGCCATACGACTTCTATTACAGCCCCGCCGGCCAGCTTCCGGCGCAGCGTGCGCCGCAGCATGCCCCGCTGTAGGTCCAACACCCGCGCCTGCTCCAAAAGGTTGTCCGGATCAAGGCCCAGCGTTTCTCCGTCAACGCGCACTAAGAGCGACTGGCCGTCGGCCACCTCGACCATGGTCTGGGCCTCGGTGGCATACCCATACTGCGATTCTCCGTACGAAATGGGCGCAGAATCGTAAAACCCGTTGATGAATGTCGCCCGCTGATGCGCCGGGCCCTCCTCCAGCGCGCCCCGGACGCCAATGTGCCCGTTTCCCAACGCAAAAAGTGTTTCGTGGTGCGGCATCCGCCCGGGGTCGAATTCCGTTTCAATCAAACGCCAGCGCTCTTCCCGCAAAACCCCCATGGTAACCTCCAAAATATCTACGGTATTTCCGAATGTGAATATATCACGGCCCCCCGTTATGCGCAATTGCCCCGCACGCCTTTAACCACGCCGGCCAGGTGATTCTGCCGCTGAAGACCATCCGGCTGCCTGAGTAACAAATGGCATAAGCAATCATGATTAATTCCGGGTAAACGAGAAAGTGTGGCAGTCCGAGAATCCGTGCATTCTTGTTTTGACAGGGCGGGAAGCAATGTGTAAAAGATCCGAACAACCGGAGGCGGATTGATTGAGGGAGCGTTCCGCACTCCGGCATGTTGGCGCTTCTCACGAAACGTCCTGCAAACAGGGCCTGAGGCCCCGCTCAGCAAGGAGGTGGATGTGTCCACAACGAGTTCATTCAGCAGCAAAATCCGCGCATACCAGGACATAATGTTCAACCTGGGATGGCGCATACAGCATATCCCGCACGCGGCAAGGGGCAGACCGATTTTCTTCGGAACTGAAAACCTGGCGGTCTTCCTTTCGCTGCTCTCGTTCATTGTTCTCGCCGCATCCGGAATCCTGATCATTTACCACAAAAAAACCTTCGGCACGGAACTCGTGGCCTCCGCCAGGATGGGCCTGGGCGCCATCATGCTGCTTGCCTCGGCATTTCTTCTCCAGTTCTTCACAATCAGAATCACGAAGAGAAACTGGGTTGTCGTCCGGGCGCAATGCCTCGACATGGAAGTAAGAGACACCTGGAACATTTCAATAACCGATCAATCTCTCAAAGACCTGGCGCAAAACAACAGGGGGGCCGCCCTGCTTCTGGACGATCCGATGATCCGCGGCATGATTGACCTCTGCAGGCGGCGTCCAAAACGCCGGAAAAAGGGGCCTCGCTACCAGGCGAGGCTTCTCTGTGAATTTTCATTCCGCGGCAGAATGTGGAAATGCACGCCGGTCCCCCTGCCGTGGCACATGACGCCCAGGTCCGAGGAACGCATCATGGCGTACCTCAATTCGCGCATTTCCCCGGATGGCGGCTGCTCCTTGAGAATCAACCCTGCCAACCCGCTACAGGCGGAATTGGCCGCGAAGCTCTGAACCCGGATTTTGCGTTTGAAAAATGAACAATACTTATAATGGGTAAACCATAAGGTTTTTACAACTG
>JAAZAB010000367.1 GCA_012514555.1 Lentisphaerota bacterium | reverse complement strand
GGATGAAGACGGCAGGGCGATTCTTCCCCGCCGTTTTGCGCGGCAGGGAAAGATTGACAGCCGCCAGGTTGCGCTGCGCTGCATTCGCACGGCGAGGAACTGGTTCGGCATTCCGCTCCTGACGCGCTCGTCCAAGATACAGGGCCTTCAATATGACCCGGCAACCGGCTACGCCACGGATGTGGACTTTTCAATCGCAACGACGAAAGGGACCCCGATTTATCACATTCCGGAGCTCCTGATCGCAAACCGCTACCATTCCAGCAACGCCACGCGAACCCTCGCGGTCCTTGCCCAGCGGCACATGCTGGTCGTGGCAGACAAGCATGGCATTCGGCTATCCCGGGTCGAGCGATGGAGAATGACGCTGAATCACCTTGTAACGCTCGCCGGGAAACACGTTTTTTTCCTGTTCCTGGGATTCCGGCGTATGTGGAAACACTGGCTTTGCTTGTGGCCGAAATGCCGGCCAACAGGCCCGAAACGCGAAGAGAGGCCGGGCAGAACGGGCTGAACGTCCGGACAAGCGACCGGGACGGGATTTCACGCATTTGCGGGGCAGAAAAGACCTGGCGATTGATTTGACTGCTGCTCCGCCCGGCTGCCACCGCATCACCGGCCGACGCCCGAGAGGGTCGCTCCGACCTGGTCCACCAGCAGCGGTATTTTTGAGAGATTCCAGGCGGCATCGGAGAGCCTGATTCGATTCAGACCCGGCTCAAGATGGATATCCTCCAGGACGAATTCGGTCAGCTGGAGGTGCCTGAAGCCGTGGTGGTAGCCGCCCTGGGCCGCGACGCGCTTGCCTCCGTTCAACGCCATGCCCCGCATCCTGAACGACGCTCGACTGGGCGCGCCAGTCAGGTTGTAGACATCCAGGGCCGCCTCTTTTTCCATGATGCGCCAGTCCCGGAAATCCTTCAGCTGCTGCCAGAGCTTGACATAGCCCCATTCCGGGCCATAAAGCACAAGCACCTGCTCGCCCCGCGCCCGCGCCTAGGCCAGAACATCCTCCCGGGTGTTGTAGAATATCGTGGTCAGCATCCGGTTGGTATGCGCATCGTAGAACTCATCCCGGTAGGCGAGCCCCCATTTCGCCAGTTTGATGGCCGGACCATTGGTGAAGACCATCTGGCGGGCAAAACTCCAGTTCGTGACCACTCCGCATTTTGCCTGGTCGCCGTTGCAGTATTCGAGGTAAGCCGCGTCGGGGAACCTTTGGAAGAAAGCCTTTGCCGTCGCGGGCCAGTTGTTGCGCGCGAACGTATCGTCGGGCTCCGACGGAACTGTGAAAGTGTAAAAAACATTTGTAGAGTTATGGACCCGCAATTCATTCCACGGATCGAACCAGCGCTCAACCAGGACCAGGCTGTGCGCGGGCAGGTGCCTGTCGCACCACACGCCGATCTGCTTGTAAGGAATAGGCTTACCCAGAAGCGATGCCGCGGCCCACGCCGGGGGCGCGGCCAGAACAAGGGCCGCGCCCGCGGTAGCAAGGCAGCATATTTGCCACCGCCAGCGGCAGGCAACAGCCCGGTCCGAATAGTGCTCCAGCGGCGCCCAGATTCCCAATGCCAGCCAGACCTGGTATGGCATGAACAGAAACGAAGCGTGCCTGAAAGAGAGAGGATGCCCGCTCGCGCGATGCGCCACTTCATAAATGATGAATCCGAAAGCCATCATGGCCATAACCACGACCGTATCCGGCTGCCGCCGGCGCCGCGCCAACATTCCCGCACCCAGCGCCAGAACAAGCAGGGTGAACCCGCCGCGCAGCCGGGTGCTGCCCAAGCCCATGACAGCGCCGATTCGGAGCGCTTCCTCCCAGATCGGAATGAATTCCGTGCGCAATATCTTTTTATTCAGCTCAACGGTCTCAGGATTAAGCATGGCGTCGATGAAATACGGCAACCCCCATGCCGCGAACAGCAAAGGCAATCCGATCACCAGGTATATTCCAGCCAACACCGCCATTTCATTCCAGAGCATGCGCGATAGCCGGGCCCTTCCGACCATGATCCAGGCCTGAACAAGCAGTGCGGCCGCAGTCAAGTACCACCCAGACATGTGGCTGTATGCGGCCAGGAAAACTCCGAGCCCGACGGCCGCAAAGAACGGCCAGGACAATCGTCTTGCAGTTCCAGCCTGCCTCACGATCCACAGGGTGGCCCCGAGCTGCATCGCAAGACCAAGAATCATCGGCGCATAGAAGTATGCTTCGCGCGAAAGCTGGATGTGGAACGGATTAACGGCAATCAGCAGCGCAAGCAACACCCCGAACCACCGGCCGCGCAGCAGGTTGCCGATGTAAAAAGCCGGGATCACGGTCAGCGCGCCAAACAATGCCGACGAAAGCCGGATATTGAAATCGGTCGGCTCCAGGTGAAATAAGTTTATCATTCCTTTCGCCGCTGCCAGCGGAAAGGGAAATTGCGCCGTCACCCCCACGAGCTCCATCCAGTTGGTCATTATCGTCCAGGCCGACAAGGGGCGATGGCACAGATCGTAGAACATTATCGTATCAGCGCGAAAGGCCGATGCTCCGAGCTGGTGGAAACGGAAGCAAGCCGCCACCAGAAGCGCGAAAAGAACTCCCGCTCCATGCTTCAGCCATTTTTCCCTGAGCGCCGCATCACGATTAATGCCGGCTGGATGACTCATGAAGGCCGATCCCCGTCGAAGCCAGCGGTGCGTTTGACGATGTATTTCGGGCGCTGCTTGATCTCGTCATAGATCCGGGCAAGGTACTGTCCGATGATGCCGACTGAGAGGAGTTGGACGCCGGAAAAGAACAGGATCGCGACAAACAGGGAGGCCCAGCCCGGGGCCACCGGGGTCCGGCCGGAACAAAACAGGTATAGCCCGAACGCGAAGCTGAACAGCGCTATCAGCGCGCCTATCTTGGACACGTATTCCAGGGGCTTGTAGGAAAACGAGAAAATCGCATCCATTGCCAGCTTGCTGTATTTGGCGAAGCTGTATCCGGACTTGTTTGCCAGCCGCGTCCCGCGCACGTACTCGATCCCCGTCTGCTCGAAGCCGGCCCAGGCCCGCAAGCCGCGCAAGTAGCGGTTGTTTTCCGGCATGGAATTAAGCGCCCGGACAATCCGCCCGGACATTACGCAAAAATCGCCCGCGTCGCCCGGCAGCTTCAAGTCCACGAGTGCGCCCAGCACCCGGTAAAACGCCTTGAACAGAAACCTGTGCAGAAGGGAGCGCTTCCGCTTGCGCCGGATGCCGTACACCACATCGAAGCCTTCCCGGATTTTGGAGATCATGGCCGGCAGAACCTCCGGCGGATCCTCAAGATCGTCGTCAATGACGGCAACCATGCTGCCGGCGGCCGCTTCCAAGCCGGCGGTAACGGCCGCCTGGTGGCCGAAGTTGCGCGAGAACTCCATGGCCTTCACCCTGCAATCGGCCTTGGCAATGCCCTGGATAACGTCAAACGAGTTGTCCCGCGCGCCGTCAACCACCCCGATTATCTCATGCGAGGAAACCGCGCCTTCCAGCACAACCGTGAGGCGCCTATGCAATTCGGGAAATATGTTTGCCGAATTGTATACCGGAATCACGACTGACAGCTCAACGCCGCCTGGATTGGAGGAAGGAGCATCCATAAGGTCAGGAAACACTGGTCATTCCGAGCAGATTCTTGAACCGGCGTTCAACTTCGGGGCGCTTCAAGCGCAGGAACCGGTCCAGGCTGAAGGCCTCCACGCAGAAGGAGCCCATGACCGAACCGTAAAGCATGGCGGTCCTGACCGTTTTTTCGTCCACCCGGCCCGCCTTCGCCAGCCAGCCCATGAGCCCGCCCGCAAACGAGTCGCCGGCGCCGGTGGGGTCCGCCACCGAATCCACGGGGTACGCCGGGGCCAGGAATATGCCTTTTTTCGAAACCAGCATGCTGCCGTGCTCGCCCTTCTTGATCACCACGTATTCCGGCCCCATGCACATCAGGCGCCGCGCCGCGTCGAGCAGGTGCGCGCGGCCGGTCAGGTGGCATGCCTCCGAGTCGTTGAGAAGCAGCATGTCCACGCGCGCTATGACTTTCCTGAGATCCTTCGGCGTGGTGTTGATCCACAGGTCCATGGTGTCCGCCGCGACGAATTTCGGGCGCTTCGCCTGGTCCAGGACATGGAGCTGCAGGGCGGGCGCGATGTTTGCCAGGAACACGAACGGGCTTCTGGCATAATGCGGCGGGAGCACGGGCGCAAAGGAGGCAAACACGTTCAGATCCGTGGAAAGCGTGCGGCGCACGTTCATGTTCTTCTCGTACACGCCGGACCAGCGAAAGGTCTTGCCCTCCACCTTCTGCAAGCCATCCAGATCGATGGCAAAACGCCGGAACGCCCCCATGAACTTCGCCGGAAAATCCGTGCCCACTACGCCTACCATGCCCGTCCCAGTGAAAAACGAAGAAGCGGCGCAGGCAAAACTCACGGACCCGCCCAGGATATCCGGCCGTCTGGCCGCCGGTGTTTCCACGGTGTCAATGCCTATGGATCCGACAACTGCCAGGGAAACCTTATGCTTCATTGTTCTCCTTTGACTCATCAGCCAGTATCGCCCGCCCGACCATGGTTGTCACAAGCGCTTTTAAGTCAAAACAATACATTGCATTAGCCCGGCATGTCAACAAGTTATGACCCGCGCCAGCCCATGCGCAGGGCTGCAACAAAATCCGGCGGCGGGGGCCCGCTGCCCTCCAGGACACCGGGTGCGGGATTGTCATGACTGGGACAGGGGTTTGCGCTTGCCGGGCAAACGGAATTCGATATGTTACGCCGCATGAACCGGCCCCCTCAAAGCGCACTGCCGTTGCGTGCGAAGATCGCGATTATCCTGCCGCTGATCACCCTCTACTTTTTTTCGTATTTCCAGCGCGTGGCTGTGCCGGGCACAATTTTCGACGAGTTGCAGCTTGAGTTTGCGGTTACCGCCTCAGCCGTGACAGCCCTTGGCGCGATCACGTTTTACCTGTATGGGGGGGCGCAGATATTTGTCGGCATGCTGGTGGACCGGTTTGGCTCGGCGCGGGTGACGTTTGCGGGCGGCGCCCTGATGGTGCTTGGGGCGTTTCTTTTTCCGATGGCGCCATCGATCGGTGCGCTTTATGCCGCGCGGGCGCTGGTCGGCCTGGGGGTCAGCGCGATGTATCTTTGCATGGTGAAGGAATTGGACCGCCTGTTTGGGCCGCGCCTGTTCCCCCAGCTTCTGGGAGTGGCGCTGTTTCTTGGCTATTCCGGAGGACTGGTTGCCACCTATCCGCTGCAGAGGGCCGTCAGCACATTCGGCTGGCGCGCCTCTTTTCTTTGCGCCGCGATTTTGATAGCAGCGGCGCTGATATGGGCGCTGACAGCACTGCGCCGCGATCCGCGCGCGAGCGGGCGAACCGGGTTTTCCTGGCGCCAGACGCTCGCCGT
Source organism: Lentisphaerota bacterium (assembly GCA_012514555.1). Lineage (GTDB taxonomy): Bacteria > Verrucomicrobiota > Kiritimatiellia > JAAZAB01 > JAAZAB01 > JAAZAB01. The sequence continues at coordinate 5,888 of JAAZAB010000367.1, read as the reverse complement.
GCTGCGCAACCGCGGCTCGATTCCTCCGCTGGTCAGCGGAGCAATCAACTTCATGATCTACTTCCTGTTTCAAGCCGCCATCGGAAAAAAATTCCTGGAGGATTTTGCGGGGATTTCCGGCGGCCGGGCTTCCTCGTTCACCTTCGTTATGCTGCTGTGCTGCATGGTCACGATCTTTCTTTCGGGCTTCGTTTCACGGCTGATCGGCAACCGGCGCAAGCCGGTGCTGGTTGCGAGCTGCGCCCTGACGCTGGTTCTGCTTTGCGCGCTTCTTTTCGGCATGGCGCGCGGGGCGCCGGGCTGGGCGTATCTTGCGATCTACACGGGCTTCGCGGCGTCCGCATCCGGCTCGGCCATGTTCTCATCATGCCTGGTCAAGGAAGTGAATCCGGCAAATCTCGTGGCGGTGTCCATTGGCATGGCCAACAGCCTGGCCTATCTGACAATAGCGGTGTGCGTCAACATGGCCGGGTTGGTCCTCGATCTGTTCAGAAACGAGGCGGTCGTGACGGAACGTTCCATCATCTATCCGCCGCAGGCCTATGCCGCCCTGTTTTGGGGCCTCCTGGCATTGGCGGTTGTCTCCTTGGTAGCCGCCTGTTTCGCCCGGGAAACACGCGGGGTCTGCCGCGCGTGATCGCCGGCATCAGACCGGGCAGAGGCGTCAAATCCGCCGGATCAAACAAAACCGCCACCGTACCCCGGGGCCGCCTTTCTGGAGCGCTCACGCAAGGTTCAGGATGCGCTCGCACAGCTCGGGAAAAGCGATGCCGGCGGCCCGGGCCGCCTTGGGCAGCAGGCTCGTCTCGGTGAAGCCGGGGATGGAATTGAGTTCCAGGACGTAAGCGCGCCCGTCGTCGCTCATGCGCAGGTCAACCCGCCCCATGCCCCGGCCTTCGAGCGCGTTGAAAGTCCGGCGAGCGAGGTCCATGCACAGCAGGGTGGCATCGGCGCCAACCGGGGCGGGAACCAGATACTCCGTGACGCCCGCGGTGTACTTGGCCTTGTAGTCGTAGTAACCTTCCGGCGCCCTTATTTCGATCATGGGAAGAACCTGGTCGCCCACTATGCCGACGGTCAGTTCGCGGCCTGGAATAAAGGTCTCCACGATGACCTGGCCCTCATAGCCAAGGGATTCCTCAAAGGCGGGGGGCCATTCGGCTTCATCGAACACCCGGTGAACGCCAAGGCTGGAGCCCTGGCGCACGGGCTTGACGACCACCGGCAACGGCATGCTCCTGCGGCCGCCCGGGCCGAGCACTTCGTAATCAGGCGTGGGAATGCGCTCGCGGACAAACAGCTGCTTGCTGACGAGCTTGTCGAAGGTCCGGGCGCTGGAACGCGAGCCGGAGCCGGTGAAGGGTATGCCGCGCTCCTCGAGCTGGCGCTGAACCGTGCCATCCTCGCCGTAATCGCCGTGGAGGACCACGAACACGGCCTCTATGCCCGCGGGCAGATGCAGCTCGCGGTCCCGCACATCAATCTCCGCCACATCGTAGCCGGCCGCGCGAAGGCCCCCGGCCACCGCAGCGCCGGAGCGCAGCGAGACCTCCCGCTCCCTGGACACGCCGCCCTTCAAAACCGCCACCCTGCGAAAACGCTTATTCAAGACACCTTACCTCCAGTTCAAGGACAATGCCGCGCAGCCTGGCCACGGCGCTTCGCGCCAGCTCCATCAACGCCATGACATCCGAAGCGGTCGCGCCGGCCCCGGCGACGATCACGTTGGCATGCCGCTCGCAGATCGCGGCGCCGCCGACGCGGACCCCCTTTAGCCCGGCCTGTTCAAGAAGCCTGCCGGCCGTTTCGCCGCCCGGGTTCTTGAAAACCGACCCGGCCGAGCGCAAGCCCCGCATCCAGTCCCGCTTCCGCAGCTGCTCCTCCACCCGCCCGCGTATGTCCTCCGGCCGGCCGCGCTCAAGGCGCAGGGCCGCATCCACCACGAAAGCATCGCGCAGGCCGGGGCAATCGCGGTAGACAAACCCCAAGTCCGACCCCTTCGCGAGCCGCTGTTCTCCCGCCGGATCGAGAAACCGGACCCACTCGACAACCCGCCCGATCTCCCCGCCGGCGGCGCCCGCGTTCATGCGCAGCGCGCCACCCACGGTGCCGGGAATGCCGGCGAGGAATTCCAGCCCGGACCACCCCCGCTCGGCCGCGCGCGCGACAAGCTCGCCCAGGCGCAAACCCGCGCCGGCGAGAACCAGGCCGTTCCCGTCAAATTCGCATGCATTGAACTCGCCGCCCCGCGCGCGCAGAACCAACCCGCGCACGCCCAAATCGCTCACCAGCATATTGCTCCCCGCGCCCAGCGGAATTGCCGGCACGTTCCGGGCATGGCACCAGCGCAGAATGCGCCCGGCCTCCCCGGCGCTCGAAGTCTCCGCAAAGGCGTCCGCTGCGCCGCCCACGCCAAAAGTGGTGCGTCCGGCCAGGGGCTCGTCAGAACGTATTGGCGTGGCCGGGCCGGCATGGCGCCGCAACGCCGGGACCCAGTCGAGGGCCGGGTCGAGACCGGGCAGGCTGCGGCCGCGAACAGCCGCCCCGAGGCTCGATGCGATCAGGCCGACATCGCCCGCCCCAACCGCGCAGAGCACATCGCCGGCGCGCAGGCGGCGCTCGAAATACCGCTCCGCCTGGCCAAGCGACGCGGCGCACATCGGCTTCATTCCGCATTCCCTGAAGCGCCCGTAAAGGTCCCAGTGCGTTCCGCCGTCAACGCGCGGCTCCGAGGCGGCGTAAACCGGAGCAAGAACCAGCTCGTCAAACCCCTGGAACGCGGGCGGAAAGTCAGGCCCCAGCGCCCGGGTCCGGCTGTATCGGTGCGGCTGAAAAAGCGCCAGGCGCCGGCCCGCGCTCATGCGCGACACGTTGCGCGCCGCGGTCGCGATCTCGGAGGGATGATGGGCGTAGTCGGATATGATCCGGATTCCGCCGGCGTCCGCCAGGGTCTCGAACCGGCGCCGCACCGGCACGAAGGCGGCCATTGCTCGCGCCGCGCAATCGAAGTCCACGCCGCGCTCGAACGCCGCGGCGCACGCCGCCAGCGCATCGAGCGCATTGTGCCTGCCCGGCGCCGGCAGCGCAAGCGCGCCAAGATCGGCGCCCGCGCGGACAACCTTGAACCTGACGCCCTGCGCGGTTTCCTCAAAATCCGCGCCCCGGATCCCGGCCGCTCCGGAAAAGCCATAGCCAAGCGCATGCGGCAGCGAGCCGCACACTTCAAGCGCGCCCGGATCGTCCGCGCAATAGACAACCCTTCCTGCCCGCTCCGCCGCAGCCCTGAAACAGGCGCGCACGTCATCGGCGAGCGTGAAATGCTCGGCGTGATCGAACTCGATGTTGGTCACAACCAGCACGGCCGGCGCGTACAGCGCCAGAGTGCCGTCGCTTTCATCCGCCTCCGCCACCAGAACGCGGCCGGCGCCGGGCCCGGCCACGCCTTCGAGCGCGGGGCATTCGCCGCCGACGCAATAGGCGGGATCGCGGCCGGCAGCGCGCAATATCTGGGTCAGCATTGCGGTCGTGGTGGTTTTGCCGTGCGTGCCGCTCACTGCAAGGGTTTCATACATTCCGCAAAGCGCGGCCAGCACCTCGCCGCGCCGGAAAAGAGGCAGCCCTCTTGCCGCAGCGGCGCCCAGTTCCCCGCACTCCGGATTCACCGCGCTGCTCCGGATCAGCCAGTCAAAGCCCGCGTCCAGGTGCGCCGGATCGTGCCCTTTGGCCACCGGAATGCCGGCAGCGCGCAATCCTTCACACAGCGGGCCGCCGGCCGCCAAATCGCAGCCGGAAACATCGAACCCGAGAGATTGAAGCAACCGTGCAAGCCCGGCCATGCCGACGCCGCAGGCGCCGAGGCAATGAACCCGGCCGGCCCTGCGTGCCAGAAGGCCGCAAAGCGATTCGAAATGACCCGGAGCGCCGCTCATGAAGCGCCGCCTTCCAGGGCGGCCTGCTCCACGAGCTCCGCAAGACGGCGATCAGCATTCGGCATCATGGCGCGTCGCGCGGCCATGCGCATGCGCTCAATGCGCTCAGGATCGGACTGCCAGTCCCGGACAAGCCCGGCGAGCGAATCAGCGGACAGGCTCCCCTCAAGAAGCACTGCGGCCGCGCCGCCGCGCTCGAGAACCCGCGCGTTTGCCGCCTGGTGGTCGTTCGTGGCATGAGGGTAAGGAACAAGAATGGACGCCACGCCGCAATGACAGAGCTCCGCGCAAGTCGAGGACCCGGCGCGGCAGATGGCAATGTCGGCGCGGGCATAAGCGCCTGCCATATCATGAAGAAACGTATGCACTTCGGCCGGGACATGCGCCAGGGCGTAGGCGGCGCGAACCTCGTCCGCATCCGCCTTCCCGGCCAGGTGAATGGCCGCCACGTCCCGCCCCTGCGCCTTGAGCAAGGCCAGGGCTCCGGTCACATGGCGGTTGAGTGCGCTCGCGCCGCGGCTGCCGCCCATTACCAGCACCGTGAAACGCCCTCCCGCGCGCGGCGCGGCAGGAGGCGGCGCCTCGCGCAGGGCCCGCCGAAGCGGCATTCCCGTTTGCACAACCCGGCGCCGCCCAAGATGCGGCCGGCTCTCGTCAAACGCCACGCCGATCACCGAGGCAAAGCGCGAAAGAAAACGAACCGCCCGGCCGGGAATCACATTGGCTTCGTGGAGGACCACGGGCACGCCAAGCGTCCGCGCGGCCAGGACCGGAGGCACCGAAGCGTAGCTGCCCATGGCAAGCAGCGCGTCAGGCCTTTCCGCTCGCATCAGGCGCGCGCAGGCAAACATGGCGCGACCCAGCTTGATTGCCGAACGGAGCATCCGGAACATGGCAAAGCCCCGGGGCATGCCCTGGGCCGCCACCGTGCGCACCGGGCCGTCCCACTCCTTCACGGCCGTGCCCTCGATGTCCATGCCCGCAAGCCAGAGGGTCACATCGTGCCCGCGCGCCTTGAGGGTCGTGGCCGTGGCAAGCCCCGGGAAAATATGCCCGCCCGTTCCGCCGCATGCTACCGCAATCTTCATCTTCGCTTCCGCCTCCAGCGCGCATCAGGCTACCAGATGGGAGCGCGGGTTCAAAGAGAAAGAGTCATCAACCCGGATTTCTGCCCGCGGCGAAGCGCGCCGCACAGCGGCGCGGCTACACAAGCTACGGCCGCGTTCCGGCTGGAGCGCGAGCGTTCTCGCGATCCGGTCTTCGGCTTTCTTGACGCACCCCCGGGACCGCAACAAATATAAAAAGCGATTCGGGCTTGCGTTGCCAATCCCGGCCGGGCATCATTCTTTCCTTCGTTGTCTAAATTCAGGCTGTGCCCCCGGGCCGGCGTATCACCCGCCTGAAAAGAAATTCTTCTCAGGTAAATGCTCAAAGGAGAACCTCAGCATGACGGCAAAATGGATTCTTTCCGGCTTTGTTGGCGCCGCGCTGTTCACCGCGGGGACACAGGCTTTCGCGCAGGCCGCAAATGACATCGAGCTCCGACTCAAGAATTCGTCGCACGTCAATGACGACGCGATCAATGCGGCTTTGAAGAAGATCCAGACGGCCGGCGGTGATATCGGGCCCAAGGCGGCGGAACTCTATCTGAAGAATTACGAGGAATTCAACGCCGCAATGGCCGTTCAGCACAAGGCGGAGGAAGATGCCGCTCAGGCCCTGCTCGCGGCGAAGGATGCGACCGTGAAGCAGAAAATCGCCGCGCTCTCGAAACTGGTCAACCTCCGCTCCGGAAAATTTGCTGATGTTCCCCAGTTCCTGATGCGCTACGTGGACTGTCTTCCGGAAAAGGAAATAGAAAAGATTGCGAAGGAGTACCGCGAATACCTGAAGCAATGGATCGCGCTCGATCCGGACAATTCAGGCCCCGCGTTCCTGCTCGGGAACGCGCTCATCGTT
>JAAZAB010000366.1 GCA_012514555.1 Lentisphaerota bacterium | reverse complement strand
CGCTCCAGCACCCGGGGGATCGAGCCCGAATGGTCCTGTTCGGTATGCTGGGAAACGACATAGTCAATGTTCGGCACGCCCTGGAGCTGCTCCAGGAACTCGTCCTGGAGGGTTGGGTCCGCGCTGTCTATCAGGGCAGTCGCGTCGCGTCCCTTCACGAGGTACGCGTTGTAGCTGGTCCCGTCGGGCAGGGGAATCAACGAGTCGAACAGCCGCCTCTCCCAGTGGACTGTCGCGATGTAGTGAACGCCGTCTCGGATTTGCCTTGCGTGCATGAGCTGTGTTCTCCTTGTTGAATCAAAATGAGCCCGCCGGGGGAGGCGCGGGCAGGGCGCGCTTGCCGGCGGACTCCGATGCCATGCGGTTTGACTGGCCGCCGGAGCGCCGTCTATGCGCTAAGCTTCACGGCGATCTTCGCGACGTGCGCGCCCTGGAACCGCGCCTGCGACAGCTCCCTTGCCGTGGGCTGGCGCGAGCCGTCGGCTCCGGCGATGGTGGCCGCGCCCCAGGGCGAGCCGCCCTTGACCTCGCTGACATCGGCAAGTTCCGGGCAGGCATACGGCAGGCCGACATAGATCATGCCGTGGTGCATGAGCGTGTTGACGAAGCTCATTATTGTGCTCTCGTTTCCGCCGCCCGTGCCGGTGCTGGCGAAGACGCTGGCAACCTTGCCTACCAGGGCGCCCTTGGCCCAGAGCCCGCCCGTCTGGTCCAGGAAGTTGCGCATCTGTGCGGCCATGTTTCCGAAGCGCGTTGGGGTGCCGAAGATGATGGCGTCGTAGCCGGTCAGTTCCGCCGGCGCGGCCACCGGCGCGGCCTGGTCGAGCTTGGCTCCATTTCTTTTTGCGACATCCGGGGCCATTGTTTCCGGCACGCGCTTGACAGTGACGGTTGCGCCCTTCACCGAGCGGGCGCCTTCAGCTATGGAGGAAGCCATCGTTTCGACGTGACCGTACATCGAGTAGTAAAGCACAAGTATTTTAGCCATGGTGAAACCTCTCCCCCTTGCTGATTTTGACGCAAGCCCCGCCTGCGCCGTTATCATTCCGGATTTTGCGGGTTCATTGCTTCTGCATGGCCTTGCCGAGCAGCGTCGCGACTTCCTGGACTCCCAGCTTGGAAACCAGTTGATTGACCAACTCGTTCATGGCTTCTCCTTTCCGCGCCCGGGGCGCGATTGATCGTTGCCCTTGCCTGCCCGGCCGCAAATCCCGGGCCGCTAGCCCAAAAACGCCTTCTGTTCCGACCCGTCCGGTGCGGCGCGCCACGGAATCCAGCAAATGCCGATCAGGGTCGGCGTGATGTCCGACTTGCGGGGCCGGACCACGGTCCGCGCCAGGTCTGTGTGATCAGGATTGATATCCGCGCGCAGTTCTGCCATCTCCTTCTCGAACTGGGCGTTCATGTCGGCCAGCCGCTGCTGCACGACCTCCCTGTTTTCGGACGCCCGCTGTACGTCGGCCCGTTCCTTGCCGATCCTGCCGGCGCTTTTCACGGCGGTAGCGGCGCGGCCGACCGTGCCCACGCCCACGCCCCGGCCCCGGCCCCGGCCCAGCACTGCGCCAAGCAGGGTCGCGCCGAGGGAGATGAATGCGGAGAGTTTCTGCTGGCCGGACTGGGATTTCTCGCGCTCGACCCGATCCTCGGCCCGGCGCAGCTGGTCCTCG
>JAAZAB010000365.1 GCA_012514555.1 Lentisphaerota bacterium | reverse complement strand
TCCGGATCCCGCCAACCCCGCCGCTTATGATGCGCGGATCATGGATGCGGGCGGTCTGGATTTCCAACTGCTGGGCATCGGCTTCAACGGGCACATCGCGTTCAACGAGCCGGTCAGCGCGTCAAAAATTTCAGCGGAAGATTTCGCGGTTTTGCCCACGCGCGTGATCCGCTTGAAGGAACTGACCATCCGCACCAATGCGGCCTTGACCGCCGGGGGTGACTTGGCCAGCGTGCCGCGCCAGGCCGTCACCATGGGCATGCGCCCAATCCTGCAGGCGAAAGAAATCATGCTGCTGGCGTGTTTCAAAGAACAGGCAGTGCCGCTCCGGAAAATCAAAGCCGGAATAATCAGCCCCGAGACGCCGGCTTCGCTCCTGCTGAATCACCCGTCCGCCAAGGTGATCTACACGTCCGACACCATCGCCCTGGCAGAGGAGGAACCCCTTGACCGGACGCGTCGCTCGGGGGGCACGTCGGAAACATTGGCGAATTAAGGCTTGCGCGGGTTGCAGGAAGGTCTTAAATTCCAGCCAGTGTTGTAGTCTTGTTTGAAAAGGTATTGATATGCAGTCGAAGTTGCTTATAGGTTACGATGTCGAGCGCGTTCCCGGACGTGTGCCGGGCGAGAAATGGGTCGGCAGGAAAGTGCCGGAAGACACCACGAAGCGATTCCTCCAGCGAATCGTGGACGTGCACCGGGCGGTGAATGTGCCGGCCACGATCTTCATGCTGGGGCGCAACATCGAGGCCCATCTGCGGGAATTGGAAGGGTGCGCCGCGTCGGGGCTCTTCGAGATCGCCCAACACACGCACGACCACTTCCCGCTCAAGACCGTCGTGGAGGAAACCGGCAGCCGCGTCTACCTGAAAGGCTTGGACTTCAACCGCATCGAGGAGCAGATCGCTGAGCCGGTCGCGCTTCTGAAACGCCATCTGGGAATCGACTGCAAGGGCATCACCACCCCTTACACATATTACCGCGGGCTCTCCGACCGCCCCGATATTTTGGAGATCATCGCCCGGCACGGGCTGGTTTACACGCGCTCATACGGACGCAACAGCCTGGATTACTTCCCGCTCGGATGGGACTTGCAGCCGTTTTTCTACGACCGGCAAGGGTTCCCTGACATACTGGAATTCCCGGTCCAAGGCTGGATCGACGCGCAGTGGCGGCATGACAACGGGTGGGATAAGCAGGACGAGTATCTCGCTTATCTCAAAGAGCAGGTGGACACGCACGCTGACGAGGGCATCTGCTGGGCGCATCTGCAGCACGATTGGACCAGCCTGCTCTGCGATCCTGAGCTGGACTGGACCCGGAGGTTCCTCGAATACGCCGCCGGAAAATTCGAAACGCTAACATACCACGATTTTTACAAGGCCAAGAAACCCGAAAGCGATAAGGAGACGGTATGAACTGGAGCCTTTACATCCTGCTGAGCGGCATGATGTTTCTGGAATTCCTGGTTTGGGGAGCATGGGGCCCGGTGCTGGCCTCGCGCCTGCTCGGAACCCTCAAAATGAGCGGCAAACAGTTGGGGTGGATCTACGGGACACTACCGCTGGCATGCATCCTGGCGCCATTGGCCGCCGGACAGATCGTTGACAAATGGTGTCCCACACAGTGGTATCTAGGGGTTGCCCATCTGGCGGGCAGCGTTTTTCTGCTGATCGCCGCCCGCGCCAAAAGCTTCTGGCCGATGCTGGTTGCGATGGGCTTGTATGCGCTTTGCTTCGCCCCGACGCTCGCGCTGGTGAACTCCCTGGCGTTCACGCATATCCCGAATCCCGAGGCGGAATATTTCCGCGTCCGCGTCTGGGGCTCGGTATCCTGGGTCACGGCCGGATGGCTGCTGACAGCCTGGCGACGTTCCGGCAAGTGGAAGGTCATCAATTCCGACTGCCTGATCATGGCCGGCGTGCTATCCGTCATCATGGGGATCTATTGCTTTTTCCTGCCGCACACACCTCCCGCTCACAAGGACGGCGCGCTTTTTCCTTTCCTGCAGGCATTGTCCATGCTCAAGGACACTAACTTCCTGATCTTCCTGATCATATCGTTCGTCGTCACAACGCAGCTCCAGTTTTATTTTCTGGGCACATCCCGGTTCCTGGAGGACATCGGCACGCCGCACGCCACCATCCCCGGACTGATGAGCGTCGCCCAAGCCGCGCAGGTGGTGGCAATGGCGGTCATCCTGCCGCTGGTTTTCCGGAGGATAGGCTACCAGTGGACTTTGGCGGCCGCGACACTTATGTGGGTCGTCATGTTCGTGACGTACGCCCGGATGAAGCCGCGCTTCGCGGTCATCGCGTCCATGGCCTTGCATGGACTGGCCTACGCGTTCTTTTTTGACGCGGGGTTCATTTACATGAATCGCGTGGCGCCCCCCGAAATCCGCGCCTCCGCGCAGGCGCTCTACACCACCGTGACCATCGGGCTCGGCTTGTTCGCGGGAACGCAGCTCACTGGCGTCGTGATGGACCGTTGCCGCACGGAAAGCGGGTTCCGCTGGCGTCCGATCTTTCTCTTCCCGTGCGCCCTGCTGACGGTCTGCATGTTCGCCTTTATCCTTTTGTTCAAGGGCTGACCGCTTTTTCGGCCAGACGGTACTGCCGCCGGAAAAAAGCCGTCCAGTCGCGCAGCAGCTCCAGCCGCGGCACTGCGGCGTAAATGTCGACCGCGCTGCGCCAGTCCAGCGGGCGCGGCCGGTCCGGCAGCGCCTCCAGCAGCCGCATGGCCTCGGGATTTTTTTCGGGACCGCCGGTTTTCAGGATCGCCTGCCAGGCCCTCCGCAGCTCATCGCCGGAATCCATGCACATGGCCCGGATCAGGTCGCGCTGCACACCGAAATGTCGGCTGGTCCAGCGCGCCTCGTACAAGAACGATTCGCCCAGCCGGTAGGCGTCGGCCTCAGGCTCCCACAACGGGTCAGCGAGATGCTCCCGGTGCCTTTCAAAAGAGGCCTGCAACACCGGGTCTTCCGACGGATAGAAGTCGCGCCGGATCGGCAGCCGCCGCAGGGTGAAACGCCGCGGCCCGCCCGGTTCGCCGGCACGGTAATTCCACAGCCGCTGACCGG
>JAAZAB010000364.1 GCA_012514555.1 Lentisphaerota bacterium | reverse complement strand
TGCGGATGCTGGCGCCGGATCTCGCGGATCATGCCTTTGCCCATCACGTGGTTGGGCAGGCAGGCAAACGGCTGCACGCAGATGATGTTGGGCGCCCCCATTTCAATGAGTTCCAGCATCTCGGCGGTCAGCAGCCAGCCTTCTCCCGTGCAGTTGCCCACCGAGAGCACGTCTTTTGCGCGGTTCGCGATATCCCGAATATGCTGGGGCGCGTAGAACCGCTTGCTTTTTTCAAGGATGCGCGTTAAATACCTGCGGTAGCTTTCGATGACCGCGATCCCGACCCGGCCGCCAAATCCCAGCAGCTTGTTGGCGCCCAGATGGGAGCTTGAGAACTGTGTATTGTAAAAGCCGTACAGTCCAAAATCCATCAGCCCGGGCATGATGCATTCACCGCCCTCGGCTTCGATGGTCTCGGCCGCGAAGTTGTTGGCCACCGGATGGTATTTAACCAGAATCTCGCCCACGATGCCCACCTTGGGCTTGGGGACGTCGTTGATGGGCAGGGCCTCAAACGCAGCCACGATCTCGCGCACCGCGCGCTTGAATTCACTTTTTCTGCCCCGGCGGATGATGGCGCTGCATTGTTTGACCCATTCGCGATACAGCGCGTTTGCGGTGCCTTTTTCAACTTCGTAGGGCCGGGTGCGCAGCAGTACATTCATCAGCAGATCGCCGAACAGAACGGCCATCATGATGCGCATGGCAAACTTGACGGTGAACTTGAAGCCCGGATTGGGCGCCATGCGCGAAAAGTTGATGGAGACCACCGGGACCTGCGGGAAGCCCGCTTCCCGGAGCGCCTTGCGCAAAAAGGAGATGTAGTTGGACGCGCGGCAGCCGCCGCCGGTCTGCGTGAGCATCACCGAAGTGTTGTCCGGGTCCAGGTCTCCCTTAATAAATGCATTGACGATCTGCCCGACCACGATGATGGTGGGGTAGCAGGCGTCATTATTCACATATTTGAGGCCGACGTCGATGTCTTCCTTGGTGACTTCGTTGATGACCGCGAAATTGTAACCCGTTGGGTTGAAGGCGTCGGGCAGGAACTGCCAGTGGATGGGTGCCATCTGCGGGCAGACCAAAGTGTGCTGCCTGCGCATTTCCTTGGTGAACATCCGGCGGTGGAACACATGGCCCGCTTCCTTGTATTTTTCGGGATCAAAGCTCTTTTCCTCCAGCGCGGCGATCAGGGAACGGACGCGGATCTTGGCCGCGCCCAGGTTGTTGATTTCGTCGATCTTTAAAACCGTATAGATCTTGCCTGCGGCTTTCAGGATCTCTTCCACCTGGTCGGTGGTGATAGCGTCCAGGCCGCAGCCAAAGGAATTTAATTGGATCATATCCAGGTTCGCTGTCTTGGCCACCAGGCCCGCGCTTTCATACAGGCGGGTGTGGAACGCCCACTGGTCCAGCACGCGCAGGGGCCGCGCCAGGTTGCCCAGATGGGCGACGCTGTCCTCGGTCAGCACCGCCATGCCGTATCCCGTGATCAAAGACGGGATGCCGTGGTTAATCTCGGGGTCCACATGATAAGGGCGGCCGGCCAGCACGATGCCCCGTGTGCCCGTCTCCTTCATCCATGCAAGGGTCTCTTCGCCTTTTTTACGGATATCCGCCCAGAACTGTTTCTGCGCGGCGTACGCGGCGGCAACGGCCTCCTCCGCCTGTTTGCGGGTGACGCCGTATCGTTTGAATTCGGTATAGATCCGGCCGGGCATGGACTTGCGGTTGTCCAAATTGAAGAACGGGTGCAGGAAAACGACTCCGTCCTCCCGTATATCGTCCATGTTGTTTTTGACCGTGTCCGGGTAGGAAGTGACGATCGGGCAGTTGAAACGGTTGTTCGCGCCTTCGTATTCCTTGGGCTGAAAGGGGATGGAGGGATAAAAAATGGTCTTGATTCCCCGCTTCAAAAGATCCGCGATGTGCCCGTGCGCCAGTTTGGCCGGATAACACACCGTGTCGCTGGGGATGGTGTCCATCCCCAGCTCGAACAGCTTGCGGTCCGAACGGGAGGAAAGCACCACATTGAACCCGAAGCGCGTGAGCAGGGTATGCCAGAACGGGTAATTTTCGTACATATTCAGACAGCGGGGGATTCCGATGCTGCCCAGCGGCGCCGTATCGCCAATGGATTCGTAGTCAAACATGCGGTTATATTTGTACTCAAACAGGTCCGGGATGTCCTTGCGTTTTTCGAAACCCGCGCCGAATTCGCAGCGGTTGCCCGCAATGAATTTGCGCCCGCCCGCGAAGGTGATGATGTTGAGCATGCAGTGGTTCTCGCAGCCGCCGCACCGGCGGTTCTTGCTCTTCAGCGAGAATTCCGCGAGTTTTTCAGGGGTGATGATGGAAGAACGCCTGCCGGCCGATCTTTTGCGCGCGATCAGCGCGCAGCCGAATGCGCCCATCAGCCCGGCGATGTCCGGACGGATCACTTCACGCCCGAGCACCAGTTCGAAAGCGCGCAGGATGGCGTTGTTCTGGAAGGTACCGCCCTCCACCACGATGTTTTTACCCAGTTCTGCCGGGTCTTTTATTTTTATGACCTTGTAGATCGCGTTTTTTACGACCGAATAGGAAAGACCGGCGGAGATGTCGCCTACCGACGCACCTTCCTTTTGGGCCTGTTTCACGCGGCTGTTCATGAAAACGGTGCAGCGGCTTCCCAGATCCACGGGGTGTTCGGCCGCGATGGCCGTCTGGGCGAACTCGGACACGTCCAGCCCCAGACCGCTCGCGAAGCTCTCGATGAAACTGCCGCAACCGGAACTGCACGCTTCGTTGAGCATGATGTGATCGATGACGCCGTCCTTGACGCGCAGGCACTTCATGTCCTGACCGCCGATGTCCAGGAT
>JAAZAB010000037.1 GCA_012514555.1 Lentisphaerota bacterium | reverse complement strand
TGATCAGCGCCAGCCCCCCGCCCTGGCTGCTGCCGCCCACAACGATATGCCGCCCGTCAAAATCGGGCCGGGCGGCCGCGTACTTGATGAACCTGTCAATCCCCAGGATCGAACGGCGGAAAATGTAAGCCTCGCGGTTGGTGACCCCTGCGTACGTTTCCATTCGACAGAAATGCCCGTATTTTTCGTCTATCTCACCGCGAGGGAGGCCGATGTCGAAGGAATGCACCGCCACATTCAGGGCAATCGCCCCCTTCCCCGCCCAGTCCTTGACCCACTGCGCCGATTTTGGCCCCACTCCGGCACCGGGAATAAGGACATGAACGGGAAATGGCGGCGGCCGCTTCTCCGGAATCCCGAGATAGGCGTATATCCGCGAACCGTCCACGTTCTGAAGGCTGATCTTGAAGGATTGCGCGCCGTCGTCCGAGTATTCCGGAATGGATTCCATCTTCGCATCCAGCGGCATTTTCCCCAGCTTCCTGATGCCGTCATTCCAGAACGAATCCAGGTCGTCCGGCATCACGGCCGCCGACTTTATCCGCTCTGGCTCGAATCCCGCCGCCGCGCATGCCCGGTATTTTTTGCCGTCGGCGTTATACACGGCGTCGCATCGCAGAAAGCCGGGCTCATCAAGCGTGTTAGTCACGGTAATGCTGTCTTTTACCGGCAGCTCCATGTCCGCTATGGTTTTTCCCCCGTCAAGGGAGAGATGGATATTGATTCTCTCCGCCCGCCCGGTTGCGACCAGGTTAGCGAGGCCGGCCACGGTGACGGTGAACTCCGCGCGCTCGCCGCACCTGTACAGCGCATTGGTCCTGTCCGTGATTGCGGCCAGCGATATCGTGTTTGTGGCCCCCTGTGGCCGGGCGCCGCCCAGGGAAGCATTGGGCAGGATTACGATGCATGCAAACGCAGCGCGCGCGAATGACTTTCCAAAGCTCCGAACAAACCTCATGCTGCCTCCCAGTCTTGAACCCGGATTTTGCGATTGGTCAGGGATACTGTAAACCCTGCACTTGACTGGAGCAATGATCATTCCGAGCGGCTGCGATAAACGCTTGCAGATCCATGACGGCGACGTATATTCAAGGCTTTTTGAAAGGAACCGGAGTCATCCGGCAGTCGATGGGAAGGCTGAAGACGGGCCATGAACCGATTTACCATCCACGGCGCCCGCGGCAGCATGTCGGCCAGCGGCCGCGCTCACGCGAGGTATGGCGCCGAAACGACCTGCTTCAGCCTTGAAACGCCGCGGGGCCTTCTGATCGTGGACGCGGGAACGGGCATCCTGGGCCTGGCCGACGCGCTGATGCGCAGGCCGTCGCCCCCGGACATCACCCTTCTTTTCACGCACTGGCACCTGGATCACGTCATGGGGCTGCCCTGCTTCTCGCCGATATACCAGCGCAGGTTCAGGATCCGCATCCTTTCCGCCGCGGCTGGGCCGGAGGCGGAAAGCGCCCTTTCGCGGGTGTTCGGGCCGCCCTTGTGGCCCGTGCCGATCGCCGGGGCCGATGCCGCGGTGACTTACGAGCGCCTGCCGGGCAGCGCGGCGGCGCCATGTGCGCTGCGGCGCTACGGAGTGCGCATCGGCTGGTGCCCGGTCCTGCATCCCCAATCGTGCGTTGCATACCGCTTCGACACGGAATGCGGCTCCGTGGTGGTGGCGACGGACCGCGAGCACGGCAACCCGGAGATGGACCGGCGCTTTTTCGCTTTTGCGGCGAACGCGGACGTGCTTGTGGCCGACGCCCACTACCTGCCGTCCGAATAACCGGCCCACAGGGGCTGGGGCCATAGCACCTGGCCTGAAGCCGCGAAAGCGGCGCGGGCGGCGGGCGTAAAGCGCCTGATCCTTACGCACCACGACCGGCTCCGGACCGACGCGCAAATCGCCAGGATTGCCGCCGCGGCAAAGCGGGTTTTCCCGGAATGCGAAGCCGCTCGCCCGGGAATGACGATTGACTTTCAGCGGGAACAACACCGGCAAAGGGGAAGGATTAAACGATAATGGATAGCCGGCACACATGGCTTGAAGTGAACATGGCCGCCATCCGTTCTAATTTCGCAAAAATGTCTGGCCGCATCCGGCCGTGCCGCATCCTGGCCGTCCTGAAAAACGACGCCTACGGGCTCGGCGCGCTCCCGATAGCCCGCGCGCTCAAGCAGGAAGGCGTCTACGGGTTTGGCGTGGCCGAGGTGCGGGAGGCGCTGCCCCTTTTGGAGCTGGGATTGCCGGTCCACATCATGGGCGGCCTCGTCGAGGGCGAGATAGCGGAAGTCGTGCGCGCGGGGCTTGTCGCGGCGATCACGGACGAGAGCATTGCGCGGGCGCTGAGCGCCGAGGCGCTACGCCAGAAGCGAACGGTCGCGTGCCATTACCTGGTTGACACCGGCATGGGGCGGCAGGGCATTCTTGCCCGCGACGCCGAGCGAATCATAGCGGGGATTCACGCCCTGCCCGGGCTCAATCCCCTCGGGATATACTCGCATTTTCCGCACGCCAACGAGGATACGGCTTTTTCCGAGAGCCAGGTAGAACTCCTTTCCGGGCTCCTTGCGCGCCTGGAAAAGCGCGGCATCTCCTTCGCCTGGCGCCACATTGCGAACAGCGACGGCATAAACAACATCGCCGCCGCGTACAAAGCCCCGTTCAACCTGGCGCGGACGGCCATCAACCTCTACGGCGCCCTGGGCGGCGGGGGCTGCGAAGCCGGCGCGCTCGAGCCCGCGGTGCGGCTCATGGCCCGGCTGATCGGCATCCGCGAATTGCCGGCAGGCGCCACGATCGGGTATAACCGCACGCATCGCCTTGAAAAGCCGGCCAGGGTTGGAACGCTCTCGATCGGATACGCCGACGGGCTTCCCCTGGCCCTGTCCAACCGCGGCGCCGTGCTGATCGGAGGCCGGCGCTGCCCCGTGATCGGCCGCGTGTCAATGGACTACACGACGGTGAACCTCGAAAACGCGCCCGGGGCCCGCGTCTGGGACACGGCAACCTGCCTCGGCGACGGCATCACCATCGGGGAATGGGCGCGGATCAAGGGCACCCACGAATACGACATACTCTGCGCGATCGGTCCGCGGCCGGAGCGCCGGTATGTGAATGCCGCGACTTGAAGGGAGGCGCCGGGCTCAGTGTTCGGCGCGGGAGTTCCGGCGCGCGTGCCACTCGCCAATGACGGCATCGCGGTCCCCGGCCCGGATCAGCAGGCAGCCCCGCTCGATCTCGTCCAGAATCCCCGCGAGCATGTCCTCGCGCGCGATTTCAAGCCCCTCGATCCGGCAGGACGTGGCCTTCGCTCCGTTACCAAACTCGAGCATTGCGGCATCGTGGGCAAGATTGACCCCTATGCCGACAACGATGAACTCGACGCGCCCAAGGGAGAGTCGCGTTTCCACCAGCACGCCTGCTATTTTCCTGCCGCTGACCAGGACGTCGTTCGGCCATTTCAGCTCAACGCCCTTCATCCCGGCCAGCTCAAGCGAACGGGCCACGGCCAGGGAAGCCATCATTCCCGCCAGCAACGCGTCGGACGCGTCCCACTTGGGTCGGAAGAGCACTGAGAAGTAGAGTCCCATGCCGGGAAGGGAGAGCCAGGTCTTTCCGCCGCGCCCCCGGCCCCGCGTCTGGGCGTTCGCCAGGACGACGGCGCCCTCACTGGCGCCTTTTGCAGCCATGTCCTTGAGCAGGTCATTCGTCGAATCCAACGTCTCGAATTCAATCAGCTCAAATGACATCACGCGGCCGCGTATGCGGCGCTCCAACGGGGCGGACTGGGCGTTCATCGCTGCTCACACATCGGCGAATTCCATGGACAAGTCGGCCGCCGGCGCCGAATGGGTGAGGCACCCGAGGGAAATGGCGTCAACCCCGGAGGATGCGACAGCTTCCACGTTCCTGAGGTTGATGCCGCCAGAGGCTTCCAGCTTGCAGCGGCCGGCGCATATTTCGACGCAGCGCCGCAGGCGGCCGGGGCCCATGTTGTCGAGCAGAATCCAGTCAGGGCGGCCTTCGAGCGCATCCCTGAACTCGGCCAACGACTCCGCTTCGATTTCGATTTCAAGGCCGGGGCAGAGGCGGCGCGCCTCCGCGACGGCCGCGGCAAGGCCGCCCCGGCCTGCGCGCCAGAGCTTGAGGTGGTTGTCCTTGATCAGCACCCTGTCGTAAAGGCCCATCCGGTGATTGCTGCCGCCGCCGCAGGCCACGGCGTACTTCTCGAGCGCACGCAGGCCCGGAGTGGTTTTGCGGGTGTCGAGTATCCGGACATTGCGGGCCCGGACGCGGTCCACGAATTGCGCCGTGAACGTCGCTATGCCGCAGAGCCGCTGCAGGAAATTCAGGGCCGTCCGCTCGCCGGTCAGAAGCGCGCGCGACGGCCCGCGCACCAGCATGACAGGCCGGCCGCGGCGCGCGCGCGCGCCGTCCGGCGCCAGGAATTCGACTTCAACCCTGGGATCGAGCTCCCGGAACACGGCCCGGAACACGGCGCCGCCGGCGACCACAATGTCGGCGCGCGGCAGAATGACGGCCGCGGACATCGCGTTTTCCGGCACCAGGGCCAGGGTTGTGGCGTCGCCCGGGCCGACATCCTCTTCCAGGGCGAGCCTCACCAGGGCGCGAGCCGCCGGCTCGTCGATGGGACATACAGGATGCCTGGAAACAGGGCAGTCTTTCACGGCGCCTGAAAAATCGCATTATGGGTGGACAATGGCAACACAAAATGATAAAAAGTTTGCAACTGGTGGAACTCCACCACATAATACTCTGATCTGCTTCGATCTGTGTACATCGATAACGTCTGCCAGAGAGTCGTAAATCGAGGAACCCTTATCATGACACCCATGGACCGCAGTCTTTCCGAGTGGATAATACGCATGTTCAAGGAGACCGGCGGGAGCCTCAGCATGGAGGAAGCCCTTCATGTCCTTATGGAAGGCTCAAAGGAATTCATCCCTTACCAGTCGCTGGCCGTCATGATGCTTGACGACAACACGGACGAGGTGTACGTGAAGACGTCGCGCAAGCTCAGCTACTCGTTCGTCAAGAAGTGGCGCAGGAATTCGCAGTCCCTGGTCATCTCACGGGTCCTGCTCAAGCATGAGCTTGTGGTTCTGAACGACATTGCGCCCGGCGGCGACGACTACAATGCCATCAAGCTGGAATACGATTTCTCCTGCGCCTGCCTGGCGCCGGTCGTATCCAACCAGAGGACCGTTGGCTACGTGCATTGCGACCGCGCCGGGGAGGGCGCCTTTTCCGGGGACGAGTCCCGCGCGATCCATGTCCTGGCGCTTTTCATCGGGCTCCTGATGGAGAAATTCGAGCTGCTTTACATCTCCCGCCATCTCGCCCGGATCGACGAGGCCAGCAAGGCGCTCAAGTACAACGCGTTCCTTGACGAATACCGGCGCGAGCTCGCGAGGGCCAAGACTTTCAACGCTCCCTTGACGCTCATCCTTTTCGACATCGACAACTTTCCCGACTACCTCGGCATCCACGGCATCCAGGGCGGGCACGAGCTGCTGAAGAACGTGCACGGCCTGATGCGGGAAGTGGTGCGGGAAATGGACCTGGTCGGACGCTTTTCCGCCGACGAATTCATCGTTTGCCTGTACGGGATAGATAAGGACACGGCAAAGCAGATTGCCGACCGCATCAGCCTGGTCATCGAGGAGAAGGCCGGAAAGGAATCGGGCACGCCGGTGACCATCAGCGGGGCATGCGTCACCTTTGACCAGCCGGCCCACTACGACATCCCGATCGAAAAAATGCTGACCATCCTCGGGGGCGGCCTTCTGAACACGCGGGTGGTGGGAAAGAGCCAGATCGAAATCATTCAGCCGCCGTCGGACTGAATCGCTTCCGCCGACTCCACAAGGGCGCATGCGCCCTTTTCCGTGATGTCCAGCAGGCCCGGCCCGGCCCGGAATTCGACTGTTTTTCCGCCCTGCGCAACGCGGAGGGGCCCCGCCTTGAGCCGCACCAGCATGGGCTCGTGATGCGCCAGCACGCCTATCAGGCCGTCGTCCGCCGGCGCGACGAGCATCTCCACCGCGCCCTCAAAAACCCGCCTTGCCGGCGTGAGAATCTCGAACGCGAAAGGAGTCATTGCTTCTTGGCGCTTTCCCGCGCCTCCTGGATGTTGCCGACCAGGTAGAAGGCCTGTTCGGGAAGATCGTCGCATTTTCCGTCAAGTATCTGCTGAAAGCCGGCAAGGGTTTCCTGGATGGGCACGTACTTCCCGCGTATGCCCACGAACTGCTCGGTGACAAAGAACGGCTGGGTCAGGAACCGCTGGATTTTCCGGGCCCGGGCCACGACCAGCTTGTCGGCGTCCGAGAGCTCCTCGACGCCCAGGATGGCTATGATGTCCTGGAGCTCCCTGTATTTCTGCAGCACCTGCTGCACGTTCTTCGCGACCGCGTAATGCTGCTCGCCCACCACCTCGGGCGCGAGCATGTTGGATGACGAATCCAGCGGGTCGACGGCCGGATAAAAGCCCTTGTCCACGATCGCCCGCGAGAGCACGGTGGTCGCGTCAAGGTGGCTGAAAACGGTGGCCGGCGCCGGATCGGTCAGGTCATCGGCCGGCACATACACGGCCTGGACCGAGGTGATGGAGCCGCGGCGCGTCGAAGTGATGCGCTCCTCGAGGGCGCCCATCTCGGTCGCGAGCGTCGGCTGGTATCCCACGGCCGAGGGTATGCGGCCGAGCAGCACGGAGACCTCGGACCCGGCCTGCGCAAAGCGGAATATGTTGTCGATGAACATGAGGATGTCCTGGCCGCTCTCGTCGCGGAACGCCTCGGCCATGGTCAGGCCGGTGAGGGCGACGCGCAGGCGCGCGCCGGGCGGCTCGTTCATCTGGCCGTAGACGAGCACGGCCTTTTCGAGCACCTTGGATTCTTTCATCTCGTTGTACAGGTCGTTCCCCTCGCGCGTGCGCTCGCCCACGCCCGTGAAAACGGAAAGGCCGCCGTGCTCGGTGGCGATGTTGTGGATCAGCTCCATGATCAGGACGGTCTTCCCCACGCCCGCGCCGCCGAACAGCCCGATCTTGCCGCCCTTGGGATAAGGCGCCAGCAAATCTATCACCTTGATGCCCGTCTCGAAAATCTCGGACTTGGTTCTCTGCTGCTGAAGGGTCGGAGCCGCCCTGTGAATGGGCGCCGACTTCTCGAACTTCAGCTCGCCCAGGCCGTCAATGGTCTCGCCGAGGACGTTGAACATCCGCCCGAGGTTGCCAGTCCCAACGGGCACGGATATGGGCATGTTCGTGTTTATCGCCTCAGCGCCGCGGCGCAGGCCGTCCGTGGACGAGAGCGAGATGCAGCGAACCATGTTCTCGCCTATGTGCTGCTGGACTTCGGCCACAACTTCCATCCGCCCCCTGTCATCCGGGGTGTCCCGGACGATCTTCAGGGCGTTCAGGATGCCGGGCAGCGCGCCGGGCTCGAATTCCACGTCCAGAACGCCGCCAATGATTTCCACGACTTTCCCGTTCCTGGCTGCAGAGCTCACCAATACTCCCCCTATTTCATCGCTTCAGCGCCGGTCGTTAGATCGGCCAGCTCGCGGGTTATGCCCAGCTGGCGCGCCTTCTGGTAATCCAGCTTCAGCGCGTCAAGGAGGTCGTCCGCGTTCCTGGTCGCGCTGTCCATCGTGGTCATTCGCGCGGCCTGCTCGGCCGCGTTCGATTCAAGCAGCGCCAGCCGGATGCGCGCGCGGGCGCAGCGCGGCAGGAGGTAGTCCCGCACGGACGCCGGACCGGGCAGGCAACGCGGAGCCGGGAGCCGAGCGCGCCCCGCGGCCGGCAAGGGCGCCGCCGGGAACAGGGCGGCGCAGCTAGGGCGCCGGTCCATGAGGCTGCGGAACTCGTTGTACAGCAGGTGCACTTCCGAGGCACTGCCGGAATCGAACATACGGAGTATCATGTCTTCCGCTTCCCTGATGCGCTCCTCGGTCAAATCCGCCGTCACGTTCACGAGCGACGCCGCAAGGGGTCTGCGCGAGCGGCGGCACCAGTCATCCGCTTTCCTGCCCACGGCAAAAAACACCGGATTCGCCAGGCCCTTCCGCGCCACGAAAGCCTCGGCGGTCCGGAACAGGGCCGTGTTGAAGCCGCCGCACAGCCCGCGGTCCGAGGAGATCAAAACCAGCAGTGGCTTGCCGCCGCGTGGAGCCGCCGCGGGGTGCGCGGGCTCCGAACAACCGAGCCGGGCGGCCGCCTCCTCGATGCGCCGCACATACAGGCGCCCGTCCGCGAGCAGGGCGACCGCCTTCCTGTACTTGCCCGCCGAGGCCGTCTTCATGGCCCTGGTGACATCCCGAATCTTGACGATGCTCCGGATGCGGCCCTTCAGCTCCCTCATGCTTCTCACGGCAGCCTCATCCAAATGTGGTCTTGAACTGTTCCATCGCGGCTTTAAGGGCCTTTTCCTGGTCCTCGCCAAGCACGCCTTTTTCGCGGATACTTTCACCGACGGCCGGGAAAGACTTGCCCATGAACGCGAGGAACTCCGCCTCGAAGGCCCGCAGCTTGTCCAGGGGCACCTCGTCGAGCAACCCGCCCACGGCAGAATAGATGATCATCGCCTGCTGCTCAACCGGCATGGGCCTGCATTGCTCCTGCTTCAAAATCTCGGAAAGCCGCGCGCCGCGGGCGAGCATGGTTTTCGTCGCGTCATCCAGGTCCGAGGAAAGCTGGGAAAAGGACAGGAGCTCCCTGTACTGCGCCAGGTCCAGGCGCAGGCGGCCCGCGACCTTCTTCATGGCCTTGGTCTGGGCATTCCCGCCCACGCGCGACACCGAGAGTCCGCTGTTTATCGCCGGCCGCATTCCGGCGTTGAACAGGCTCAGTTCGAGGAATATCTGGCCGTCAGTGATCGATATCACGTTGGTGGGAATGAAAGCCGAAATGTCGCCCGCCTGCGTTTCGATGATCGGAAGCGCCGTGAGGCTGCCGCCTCCGCGCGCCTCGGACAGCTTTGCCGCGCGCTCGAGCAGGCGCGAGTGAAGGTAGAACACGTCCCCGGGATAGGCCTCCCTGCCCGGGGGTCGGCGCAGCAGCAGGGAGATTTCGCGGTAGGCCACCGCGTGCTTCGAGAGGTCGTCATAGACAATGAGCGCGTGCCGCCCGGAATCCATGAACTCCTCGGCTATGGCGCACCCGGTGTACGGCGCGATGTACTGGAGCGGGGCGGCGTCGGAGGCCGACGCGGACACGACGATGGAATGCTTCATCGCGCCGTGCTCGGTTAGCGTCTGTATGACACGCGCGACCGTCGAGCGCTTCTGGCCGATGGCCACGTACACGCAGACAACGCCCGTGTCTTTCTGGTTGATAATCGTGTCGATGGCTATGGCCGTCTTTCCGGTGTGGCGGTCGCCGATTATGAGCTCGCGCTGGCCCCGGCCGATCGGCACCATGGCGTCAATCGCCTTTATCCCCGTCTGAAGCGGCTGGCGCACCGACTGGCGCTCGATGACCGACGGGGCGGAATGCTCAAGCGGCCGGGTTTTCGCGGTGGCGATCGGGCCCTTGCCGTCAATCGGGCTGCCCAGCGCGTTCACCACCCTGCCGATCATCTCGTCGCCGACCGGGACTTCCATGACGCGCCCCGTGCAGAGCACCTTGTCGCCCTCCTTGATGAGCGTGTCGTCGCCCATGATGATGGCCCCGATCATGTCCGACTCGAGGTTCATGGCCATGCCGAACACCGTGTTCGGGAATTCCAGCAGCTCCCCGGACATGGCTTGAGGCAGGCCGTAAATGCGGGCGATGCCGTCCCCGACCTGCAGGACGGTTCCGATCTCCCGCGTTTCGATGCGGGCCGTGAAAGATTCGATCTGCCTGCGCAGAACCGACGTCACTTCATCGGCCGATATTGTCTGATGCTCCGCCATGTTGGACACCCCTGCTAGCCGGATTTCATCATTCTGTCCCTGATATCCAAAAGCCTGCCGCGCAGGCTATTGTCCAGCGCGCGGCCGCCCATGCTGATCACGCAGCCTCCTATCAGGCCGGGACTGGTTGCCACATCCATGGCGACCTCCATGTCAAGGCGCTCCGCGAGCAGCGCCCTGACCCGCCCGATGCAGTCCGGCCCGAGCGGCCGCGCGGAAACAAGGCTGACCCGAACCCGGTTCTCCCGCCGGTCGAGCAGTTCGCCGTAAGCCCGGGCGATATCCTGAATCATACGCTCCCGGCCGCGGGCGAGAATAAGCCGGACCCCGGACATGGCGGTTGCGCAGACGCGCGCGCCAAACAGGTCCGACATGACCGCGAGCTTGAGCGCGGGGCCGTGGCAGGGACTGCGCAGAAACGCGCCCAGTTCAGGGCGGTCCGCGATGGTCCGGGCGACGAGCCCGAGGCCCTCGCGCACCTCCCGCTCGGCGCCGGCGTCAACGGCCGCCTGGAGCAGCGCCCCCGCATATCGTCTTGCCAGAGCGTCCATGCGCATCAGCGTTTTACCCCCGCTTCGCGCGCCGCCTGTTCGGCAAGGCGCCCGTCAATGCCCGGATCGCGCTCAACGGCCTGGCCGAGAATCCGCTCCGCCATGAGGTAGGACAGCTCAGCCACTTCGCCCCGGAGTTCATCGCGCGCCTTCTCCTTTTCGATCTCTACCATCTCCTGCGCGCGCTTGAGCGCGGCCGCGCTTTGCGCCCGGGCCTCGTCAAGAATGGCCTGCCGCATTTTTTCGCCATCCCGGGCCGCGGCGCCCAGGACTTCGTCGGCCCTGGCCCTTATTCCCGCCATCTCCTCCTCCAGGCGCTTTTCAATGGCCTTTGCTTCCCTTCGCGCGGCTTCCGCCGCATCCATGTCCGAAGCGATCCTGGCGGCGCGGTCCCGCATCATGCCCAGCAGCGGCTTGTAGGCGAGCCGCCACAGAATGGCCAGCGCGACCAGGAACGTGATTGCCGAGGCCAGGATCAGCTTCAGGTCGAAGTCTATCATTTCGCCGTTTCAGCCTGCGGCCGGGCCTGCTTCAGGGCATCGAGCCTGGACTGGGCTTCCATCGCCTGCGTTTCGATTTGGATCATCTCAAGCTTCGCCTTGCTCTCTTCCAGGCTCTGGGAAGTTTTTGTGAACGGATTGGCGAATATCAGTATCAGCGAGATCACCAGCGCGTAGATCGCTATGGATTCGATGAAAGCCAGGCCCAGGATCAGGTTGGTGCCTATCGGTCCGGACGCTTCCGGCTGCCGGGCAATGCCGTCGAGCGCGCTGGTCGCGGCGCGGCCCTGGGCGATGGCGGCCGCCGTCCCCGTGATCGCGATACTGACAACGGCGCCAACCACCGATAGGGAAGTGATGTCCATACTTCGATCTCCTTCTGTTAGTGTTCGTGGATCGCTTCGCCGACATAGATCATTGCGAGGCTGGTGAAAACAAGGGCCTGGATGACGCTGACCAGCACACCGAGCAGGATCACCAGGGGCCGCATCAGGAAGGGCACCGGGAAAAGAAGCCTGGATGCGATGTCGTTCGAGAAAAAGAATATTGTCGTCAAATACACCAGAATGCCAAGCAAAATCTCCTTGGCCATGATGTTTCCGAACAGGCGCATGGTCAGCGACAGGGGCCGGGCAAGCTGCTCGATGACGCGGATGATTATGAACAGCGGCGCGAGCCAGTAGGGCGGGCCGCAAAAGCTCTTAAGGTAGCCCGGCAAGCCGCGATGCCGTATGGCCACGTACTGCGGAAAGACCGCGACGACAAGCGCCATGCCGGCGTTGATGTTCAGGTTAGCCGTCGGCGACTTGAACCCGGGAATAAGCCCCAGCAGGTTGGAGAAGAGGATCACGAGGAACAGCGTGAAAAACAGGGGCAGAAAGCGAAAGCCGTCCTTGCCGATAAACTTGAGGGTGAAGTCGGAAACCGCGTCCAGAATCATTTCAAAAGCGTTCTGAGCCCCGGCGGGTTTGAGCCTGCACCGGATTGCGGCGGTCAGCGCAAAGACCATGACCAGTAAAACCGCAAGCCACATGAACAGCAGGTCCACGGGTATGGGGCAGCCCGGCCAGAACCGCTTGACCAGGAGCGTTAAAAAAAGAGGGCCTTCAATTTCTTCCATGAGAACCCTGGACACTGTTTCCGCCTGAAGGACGGAAGCTTGAACACAGCATGGTGGAAAAGGCAATGCCGATCAGGAGTGGAACAGCCGCAAAAACCCCGGCAAATTTCAAGGCAAGCCAGCAGGCAGCGGCGATGCAGGCGAGACGGAGCAGCGAGGCGCCGGCCAGTTTCGCGCCCCCGCAGGCGCCGGCGCATCCGGCCGAAAAGCGGCGCCGAACGCTCTTCCGCAAAGCGAGGGAGTTGACCCACCCCACCCCCAGCCCGAGAACCAGCGACAGAACTGCTGTGGCGGCATTTTTCATAGGCGGCTTTCGGCGGATCAGGCTGCCGGCCCCCTGGGGGGCGGCTTGTGGCGAAACGCGGTTTGAATCATGCTCACGAACCCGGACACGATCCCGAGCACAAGAAACAGCAGCAGCAGCCAGGGCCCGGTTCCCAGCCATCTGTCCAGCCAATACCCCGCGGAAAGCCCGACCACGGTGCATGCCGCAAGAGTGGTTCCGATGGACGCGAGAGCGCCGGCCCGCCTCCAATCCTGCGCCCCGGGACTCTCGCCCGCGCGCGTCATTTCTTTTTCTCTTCCTGGATGATTTCCTGGAGGATGGTGTGATAGCCCTTGCCCGAGTCCATCTTCTGCTTGACCTCCCGGATCACGGTGGAGTTCGATGTGCCCGGAGCCTCGTCCTCCACGGCAAGCACCGTATCGCCAAGCCTGATCGAATCCCCGGGGTTGATGCGGGCGACGGACACCTCGCGGTCGTTCAGAAACGTGCCGTTGTTAGAATTGAAATCGCGCAGAAAGTACGCGTTGTCCCAGAAACTGATGCCGCAGTGAATCCGCGAAATCATCTTGTCGTCTATCGCGACGTCCACTTCCGGATTGCGCCCTATCGTGATGGCCTTCTCCGTCAACTCGATGACCTTCTCTTCGCCGCCCGGCGTTTTATAGCGCAAGCGCATGGCAAGCTCCTTTCATGGCGTTCAGCCGGCTATGGTCCTGAAATAATCTATGGTTCTGGCCAGTCCCTCTTCCAGGGGAACGTTGGGCTCCCAGCCCAGCAGCTCGCGGGCCCTCCTGATATCCGGCTGCCGGGTTTTCGGGTCGTCAACGGGCAAGGGCTTGCTTTCCATGGCCGACCGGCTTCCCGTAAGGCGGATAATGACCTCGGCAAACTGCCTGACCGTCATCTCGCGCGGGTTCCCGATGTTGACCGGCTCGTGAACCGCGCTGCGCGAGAGCAGCACTATGCCGCGTATCAGGTCGTCCACGTAGCAGAAGCTGCGGGTCTGATGGCCGTCCCCAAAAATGGTCAAGGGCTCGTTCTTCAGCGCCTGCATGATGAACGCCGGAACCACCCGGCCGTCGTTCGGCCGCATTCGGGGCCCGTAGGTATTGAATATCCTGACGATTTTCGTGTCCACTCCGTGAACGCGGTGGTAGGCCATGGTCATGGCCTCGGCGAAGCGCTTGGCTTCGTCGTACACGCCGCGCGGACCGATCGGGTTCACATTGCCCCAGTATGCCTCGTTTTGCGGATGCACGAGGGGATCGCCATACACCTCCGATGTCGAGGCCAGGAGCAGGACGGCCTGCTTTGCGCGGGCCAGGCCGAGCGCGTTGTGAGTTCCGAGCGCCCCGACCTTGAGCGTCTGGATGGGATAGTTCAGGTAGTCAACCGGGCTTGCCGGCGAGGCGAAATGGTAGATGAAGTCCACCGGCCCCTCGACGTCTATGTGCCTGCTCACATCGTGCCGGATGAACGAGAACGCGGCGTTCTCGCGCAGGCGCCGGATGTTTTCAAGGTTGCCCGTGATCAGGTTGTCAATGCAGACCACCTCGTGCCCGTCCCGGAGCAGGGCCTCGCACAGGTGGGACCCCAGGAAGCCGGCTCCGCCGAGAACCAGCGACACTTTCCGGACCGGGGCTCCGTTAGAATTGACCGACATCGAGAGCCCCCCTTAAAAAGATTGCCGCATAGTATCATTGCGCGGCGTCAATATCAAGACCCGCATCACAAAACGCGGCGCAGCAGTCCTGGCAGTTCCCCCATGGTCGGCACGGTGAAGTCGGCCGCCGTTGCGCCCGGGCCGGAGCTGACCAATATGGCCCGGCAACCTGCGCGCAGGCCCGCTTGCACGTCCGTCTCGGCGTCGCCGACCATCCAGGACGCGGCCATATCCAGCTTGTGGCGGCGGCACAGCTCGAGCAGCATTCCGGGCCTGGGCTTGCGGCACTCGCATTCGCCCTCCTCATGCGGGCAGGCCATGATGTCCAGAAGCTCCAGGCCGTGCTTGTCCCGAAGCAGCTCGCGCAGGCGGCGATGCATGTCAAGCAGGCTGTCAAGGGAAAGAAGGCCCATTGCCACGCACCGCTGGTTTGTGACCACCGCGGCGGCGTACCCGCAATCCCGCGCCGCCTCAAGCGCCTCGACAAAACCGGCTTGGAGACGGAAAGCACTCCAGTCCAGAACGTAGCGCCCGGCGCCGGGCGACTCGTTAACCACCCCGTCACGGTCGAAAAACACGCAGCGCAGCATGGCAGGCCCAGCCTCCCGATGGGATCACGCGATTTTTTCAATCATGTCAAGGGCGACTTCCACGGCCACGCCCCGGTTGATTGTCGCAACATTCAAAACCACCTTGCACCCGTCCCTCATCGCCTCCACGACTCCCTCGAGGCCTTCGAAGGGGCCGGACTCGATCCGGACCCGGTCCCCGTGCGCAAGCGCACGGCAAGCTGAAAGGGACGGGTCAACGCAAAGGGCCCGTCGAATCTGGCGGATATCCGAGACGAACGAGTCCTGGTCGGGAACCTCGAGAATCCGGACGACCTGGCCGCTTTTCAGCAGATCAAGCCGCTGCATTCCGCCATACCGGAGAAAGACATACCCGTTGAAAAGAGGTTTTTCCACGGTGACTTTGCGGCGCTGGCAGACGCGGGTTTCGCGCCTCAGCGGAAGATAATGCTCCATGCCAAGACTGGCGCAGTAGCCGGCAAGCTTCTTCTCGCAGCGGGGCCGGACATGTATCACGCGCCAGCGTTCGCTGTTTCGGCATGTATTCACGGGTGTCTGCATACGCCCTGTTTCCAGAAAAAAAATCGCCCCGCGGAACAGGCGCCCCCGGCACACGCGTCCTGGCCGGCCCGGCTCAGTCCGCATCCGGGTCAACCGCGGAGCGCCCCCGCTTTTTTTCCGCCTGGCGGCGCTTGCATTCCAGCATCCGCTGTTTCTGGCGTCTCGAGCGGCGCCGCTTCTGCCGCCGAATGCGCTCCGCTTCCTGGCGGAGGGCGCTTCTGGCGCCAAGCAGCCGATCCCGGATCCGGTCGCACATGGAGCGGCGGGCCAGAAACCTGTTCAGCTCCCTGTACCGCGTTTTCTGGCACTTGACTTCAATGCCCGTCGGCCCATGCCTGAGATACACGCACGAGGACGTCTTGTTTATTTTCTGCCCGCCCGAGCCGGAGCCCTGGATGAATTTCTCCTCGAGGTCCGCCTCCCGCACGCCAAGGTCGGCCATGAGCGCCGCCAGGTCGCGCCGCTTCTCCGCTCCTACAAAGGCGTCGGTCACGGCAGCGCCGCTCCGCGCGGCCCCGGATGACGCGAAGCCGGCAATACGGAGCCGCGCGAATAACAAGGCTCGCAGCTCAGGCCGGAAGAATGTGCTGGATGCCGTAACTTCATGCGCCGGATTATACCGCCAGTGCCCGGAGAGTCAAAGACGAAGCGCGCCCCTGATTGAACTTGACTTGCGCTGAACCTGACCGGATCATTGTCCCCGTTTTTCCGTTTTTCCGGCAATGAAATGCGGCAGCTAATGTCAGGGAGGTTCAAGCATGCGTTCAATTGAATGCGCAACGGCGCCGGTGTTAATCGCGCTCTTATCCTTCGCCCTGGGCTCGGGCGCCCTGGCAGCCGACAAACCGAAGGCCAAGTCAAAAAAAAACGCGCCTGCCGCCGGCATTGGAAAGGATCCGTATATCGGCGCCATCGTGGTTGACGCGGCGGACGGACGGGTCCTGTTCGAGGACAATGCGGACGCCCCCGCCCAGCCTGCCAGCGTGATAAAACTGATGAACCTGCTGATCATCCTTGAAAAAGTCAAGGCCGGCGCGCTGCCCCTGGACGAGCAGGTCAAGGTGACCGCGGAATCGGCAAAGATGGGCGGCTCGCAGGTGTATCTCAAGGAGGGCGAAACCTTCACGGTTGATGAACTGCTGTATGCGCTTGTAGTGCAGTCGGCAAACGATGCCGCGGCGGCGCTGGCGATCCACGTGGCGGGCAGCAGGCAGGCTTTCGTTGACCTGATGAATCAAAAGGCGAAGGCAATGGGCATGTCGGGCACGGCATTCCATTCCGTGCACGGGCTGCCGCCCGGCAAGGGCCAACTGCCTGACGTGATGACCGCTCGGGACGTGAGCCGCCTCTGCCTGGAATTGGCGAAGCATCCTGAAGCGTTTGCGTACACGTCAACGCAGAAGAAACCTTTCCGCCAGGGCGCCAAACCCTTCATCATGGAGACGCACAATCATCTTTTGAAGAGCTTTGAGGGCTGCGACGGCTTCAAGACCGGCTTCTACCGGAAAGCCGGCTACTCCAGCGCCGTCACCGCCCTGCGCAACGGCCGCAGAATCATCGCGGTTGTTCTTGGAACCTATCTTGCCAAAGGCGACTTGAGGGCGTCCAGGAATCTGCGCGACACCAAGGCTGCCGAGCTGCTCGCGAAGGGATTCCAGGCCGCGCCCGTTCCTGCGCCGGCCAAAAAGTGACGGTTTGACGAAGACTTGCTGTTCCGCCGGCGAAATGCACAAAGACTCAACCCTGATTTTGCGGGGTCAAGGTTGCCCCCTTGCGCAGTCCGGCAAAACCAAGGTCAACGGCCACGACAAACAACGGAGACGGGAAACATGTCGCTCATTGTATGCAAGTTCGGCGGGAGCAGCGTGGCGGATCACAGGCAGTTCATCAAGGTGAAAGCCATCGTTGACGCGAATCCGAAGCGCCGCGTCATTGTGCCTTCAGCCCCGGGAAAGCGGACCGCGGCGGAAACCAAGCTGACTGACCTCCTGTTCCTGTGCCACAAGATGGCGGCGGTGAAGGCGGATTTTTCGGGCCCGTTCGAGCAAATCCGGGACCGGTACATCGAAATCGAGCGCGAACTCGGGCTCAGCACGAACATGGGCCTGGAGCTGGAGAAATTCCGGGCTGAACTCGGTGCGGGGCAGACGCCGGATTACGCGGCGTCGCGCGGCGAATATTTTTGCGGCCTGCTCATGGCATCTTACCTTGGCGCCGAATTCGTCGACCCGGCGGATTTCATCATCATTGACGCATCCGGCTGCGTGGACCCCGAGACATACCAGCTCCTGGCCCGGCGGCTCGAGGACCCGGCAAAAAGGTACGTAATTCCCGGGTACTATGGCCGCGATCGCCAGGGCCGCATCAAGACGTTTTCCCGCGGCGGCTCGGACATTTCAGGCGCCATAGCAGCCCGGGCCGCAAAGGCCGAGGTGTATGAAAACTGGACGGACGTTTCAGGCCTGCTGATGGCCGACCCCCGCATTGTCGCCAATCCCCGCCCGATGTCAGAAGTCAGCTACAGGGAAATCCGGGAGCTGTCATACATGGGCGCGTCCGTGTTCCATGACGAAGCCATCCTTCCGGTTCGGGAGGCGGGCATTCCGATCAACATAAGGAACACCAACAAGCCTGAGGATCCCGGCACCATGATCGTGGCCAAGCTCAGCCCGGAGACGGAAAAGAACACGGAGATCGCGGGGATCGCGGGGAAAAAGCACTTTTCGATGATCTGCCTTGAGAAGAGCCTGATGAACAAGGAAGTGGGATTCGCCTACCGGCTGCTCGGCATCCTCGAATCGCGCGGGATCAGCTTCGAGCACTGCCCGTCGAGCATCGACAGCATAAACGTGATCATCGAGGACGGCAGGCTGGGCGACAAGGCCGAGGTCATCCTGAACGAAATCCAGCGTGTTCTCCAGCCCGACAGCATGGAGCTGGAGCGGGACCTGGCCTTGATCGCGATTGTGGGCGAAGAGATGAGCCACACGGTCGGCATCGCCGCCAAGGTTTTCATTGCGCTGCGGAACGCGGGCGTGAACATCCGGATTATCAACCAGGGCGCATCGGAGCTGAACATCATCGTGGGAGTGTCCTCGGAGGACTACGAGAAGGCAGTCCGCGCGCTGTACAGTGCGTTTGTGGACTGATTACGGGCCAATCTCATTCCCGGGGCTCCGCGCAAGAAACCGTTCCTTGCTCCGGATGCCGGCAAAAATTTTCCGCCGGACCCTCAGGCTTTCGAAAAAGACCAGGAGCATGCGGAAAACCGACGGCCAGTACGCCAGCGCGCGCCGGATAATATTCCCCGCGCGGAAGAACTCGCGGTACGCCCAAATCTGGCCTTGCTGAAGCTCGTCCGCCGTCATGCCTGACGGCCGGAACACGGCGTTTTCCTGGTAGTGCTCCCAACGCCGGTGCAGCAGGCGGCCCTCCGACTCCAGCTTGCGGAAAAAGGGAGTGCCCGGCGCCGGGCTCACAATGTGGTAATTGACGAAATCCAGCCTGTTCTTAAGGCTGAACTCGACGGTGGCCCGGAATGAATCCCGGGTGTCCCCGTCGAGTCCGAAAAGGAACGAGCCCAGCAGGAAAACGCCGCGCGCCCTGAGCTTGCATATCGCCTCCCCGAAGCGCGCGGCCGAGTATGCCTTGTGCACGCCATCGAGCGCGGCCTGGTTGGGCGTCTCAAAGCCGATGAACAGCCCGCGGCATCCGCTTTTCACCGCGAGATCCAGCAGCGAGTCGTTCAGGGCAATCGCGATCGAGCACTGGCTCGCCCACCAGATGCGCAGGGGTATGAGCGCCTCGAACAACTCGCGCGCAAAGCGCAGGTCGCTCACGAGGTTGTCGTCGGAAAAAACGACCAGCCGCCTCCAGAACCCGCGGGCCAGGCGCATGGAATCCTCTATTTCGCGGATGACCTGGGGAACTGTCTTGTGGCGTGCGGCCCGCCCGCTGAGCGCCGGAATGGCGCAGAAATCGCAGCCGACAGGGCAGCCGCGGCCGGTTTGAACCAGGTTCTGAACGTCATATCTCGTCTTGTCTATCACATCGTATCGGAGAGGCGGCAGGCGCGTGAGGTCGGGCGGTGATTCGGCCCTGTAGACCCCTGACATCCGGCCCTGCTCGAAATCCCGGAGTATGGCCGGCCACAGTTCATCGGCCTCTCCGATCGCGAGCGCGTCGCAATGCCCGGCAACCTCGCCAGGGCAAAGCGTGGCATGGGGCCCGCCCATTACCACGGGGATATTACGGCTGCGGTACCAGTCGGCGAGCTTGTAAGCCCTGGCCGCTGTGAAGTATATGAGGGAAATGGCCGCCAGATCGCAGGGCCCGGGGCGAACCGGCTCGATGGCCTCGTCGAGAATTCGGATGTCATAGTTCGGAGGCGTGAGCGACGCCAGCGTCAGCAGCGTCAATGGCGGCATTGTCACGCTTTCCACATACTCGTAAACGTGCGGGCCCGTGGCAGGCATTATCAAGTGCAATTTGTAGGTCCGGCGCATGGGTGAAAGATCATCATATCCGGCCCCGCTTTTCCATCTGTTTTTTTCACAAAGTTCTGCCACAAAGTTCTTGCGTTTCCCCTTGATTGGTGTTTCCATTTCAGGATACATAGAGAAAGGAGACTGTATGCAAGGTTCAATTATTACAGCGGATTTCAACCTGTTCACCGTTCTTTTCCTGCTCATGCTCTTCCTCGGAATCAATATGCAGATTTCGAGACTCTCGAAAAAGGTAGACGAGCTCATAAAAAAGCAGAAATAGTCGCTTTCCGCAGACGGCGGACGACAAAGACTGCGATGAGGCAAAGCGTTCTCCCGCGCTGCCGTCCGCCTGTTTGCGCGGGGCAAGGGCATTTCCATACGGCATTGTCACCGGGATCATGCCCCGGATGATTCTCAAGCTCTCATTTCTCCACATCTCCAATGCCGCTGCAATTCAAAGACTACTACGAAGTCCTGGGTGTTCAGCGGAGCGCCTCGGCCGAGGAAATCCGGAAGGCCTATCGAAAGCTGGCCCGCAAGTACCACCCGGACGTGAACAAGAATCGCGACGCCGAAGAGCGCTTCAAGGAAATCGCGGAAGCATACGACGTTGTCGGCGACGCGGCCAAGCGGAAGCGGTACGACGCGCTGGGAGCAGACTATCGAAACGGAGAGGAATTCACGCCGCCGCCCGGGTGGAGCGGCGGCCGCCAGGAATTCCGGAACCGCGGCAAGGGCGCGCGCGGTTTTTCCCCCGAGGACATGGGGAATTTCAGCGAGTTTTTCGAAGCCCTTTTCGGAGGCGCACCCGGGGCAAACGGCCGGAAACGCCAGACCCCGTTCGAATCCGAGTTTGGGGGCATGCGCGGGACCGACCACGAGGGCGCGATCGAAATCGATCTCGAGGAGGCGGTCCGCGGCGCGGTGCGGATGATCACGCTTGAAACGGTTGAGCCGGATGGGCGCGGCCGCGCGCAGCGCCAGGCCCGGACATACAAGGTGCGCATACCGCCAGGAACGCAGCCCGGCGCGCGTATACGGCTGGGCGGCCAGGGCGGGCCGGGAATGCTGGACGGGCCGGCCGGCGACCTGTATCTCAGAGTCAGCATACGCCCGCATCCGCGCTTTCGCCTGAAAGGCAGGGACCTCGAGGTGTCTGTTCCGATCGCGCCGTGGGAAGCCGTGCTTGGCGCGCGGATTCCCGTTCAAACGCTGGACGGCGAAGCCCATCTCGCGGTGCCGGCCGGCACGCAGAGCGGGCAACGCTTCCGCCTCAGGCACCGGGGCTTTCCGGCATCCGGCCGCAGCGCGGCCGGGCACCTGTATGCCGTGGTCGAAATCGCGGTGCCGGCGCATCCGACCGACCGTGAAAAGGCATTGTACCAGGCGCTTGCAAGGGATTCGACGTTCAATCCGCGCGCGCATTGACGAGTTTGGCGCCCCGGCGCATGGCGGGGCTCGACAAAAGCGCGCTTCCCCCTCCCGGACACAGGCAGGCGCACAGGCCTGCCTGCGCCGGAAGCATCAGAACATGTACGAGGTGTTGAAGAACAGGAATATCTGCTGTTCCCTGGCGTCAACCACGGCATCGACCGGATAGCCGTCCTGCCCGACCCGCCAGCCGTAATCCTCCCCGGAACCGAACAGGTAGTTGAGCCCCAGCGACAGGGCCACGTTCTCCGACACGCGGCCGACGCTGAAAGTCAGGCCGTACAGGTCTATTTGCGCGGGGAAATCCTCGGTTGTCCGGGTGACGTCCGGGGCCGAGGAATGGCTGGTGAAAAAGCCGCACCGCAGGGGATAATTTTCGAGCACGTAGTACTCGGCGCCCACGTTCACGTCAACAACGGCCTCGTAGCGCATCTCCATGGTCCGGTATGTCCCCTTGTAGTCCGTCCCTTCCAGAAGTTTGAAGCTCGTGGGAAAATGGTAGGTCACATCCACGCCGGCGGCAAAAACCTTTTCCTTCTCCCAGGCGATGCCGGCCGTAATCCTGCCGGGCAGGCGGCTGTCGGCGTCCAGCTCATCCATGTATATAGGGTCTATGGTATCGTCATCAACGACTGTGGACTGGTATTTTCCGCGGCCGGCCATGCTGACCGTCGGGCTTTGCACAGATGCGCCTAGACGCCAGTTGTCGTCCGGTCGGTATTGGGCGCCCAGCACTGCCAGCATTCCAAGGCTCCAGTAATTCAAGTCCCTCGAATACGCCACCCGCATGTCGCCGTAAGTAAGGCTTTCGAGCGTCGAAAAAGTCCGGTAGACTCCATAGACAGAAGCGCCGACCGAGAGGTTTGTGCTCAGGGCGTGGCCCGCGGCCGGCCCGACCCACAGCGTCTGATCCTCGCGGCTCACGTTGTAGAAGTGGTTGACGGCCGGGAACGCGATCAGGTCGGACAGGGAATACCGGCGCGGGACAAACGCGGACAGGGACAGCGTCGTTTTATCGTCAAGGCGGAAGACCGATGACATGGCCGAGGGGATCGTCACGAAAGAAGAGGTTTTGAAATCCTCTTCAATGTATATCGAGTCCTCGCTCTGATACCTCTGGAACCCGTACAGGTTGGCGGACAGCGACAGGGAGTTGCGCTCGACCCAGCCCAGGCCCGCGGGATTGTAGTAGGCCGCATCGACATCTTGTCCGAGCGCGCAGGCTGCGCCGCCCATGCCGGCCGCCCGCTCGCCCACGACGTACTGCTGGTGATTCGCCTCGTTGGCGACGGCGCAAGCGCAATAACCCGCGAGCGCGGCCGCGCACAACATTCTCATGGTTTTCATCACACGCCCCCGAAACAAGGTTTAACAGCCGCCGAGCAAAAAGGTCATAATACGTTGCGTTCCCACCGCGGTCAACATCCGATATACCAGGATGGATTTCGGCATTTCCCGCTTTTCCCCGCGCGCCCAATGCCGTATATTTCACAGATCCTTTGCGCGTTCAACCGGGCGCGAGCGAGCCGGACACATGAGCAGATTTTCCATGCCGCGAAAGGCCGTCATCCTGGCGGCCGGGTTTGGCACGCGCCTGCTGCCGATTTCGCTGGAAACGCCCAAGCCGCTCATGCCGCTCTGGGGCAAGCCCGTGATCGGGCGCGTCATGGACATGCTTGCGCGCTGGGGCGTGCGCGAATTCCTGGTCAACGCGCATTACCAGCCGGACCCGCTCTTCGCCTATGTCCGGGAACGCTGCGCGGAAGGGCTGAAAATATCCGTTTCGTTCGAGCCGGAAATCCTCGGCACCGGAGGCGCCCTGCGAAAGGCAGCATGGTTTCTGGACAAAGATCCATTCTGGATGGTGAACGCGGATATCGCCGTTGATCTCGCCCCTTACGCCCTGACCCGGCTCTACCGCTCGCGCCGGCCCCTGGCGGTGCTGTGGCTCCACCCCACCCTGGGTCCGCGAACGGTGGAAATGCGCGGCGGCGTCATAACGAATTTCCAGAGCGCGCGCCCGGAATCGGACGGAACCTACACTTTCTGCGGACTTCACCTTTTGAGCCCGGATATCCTGGAGTACCTTCCAAGGGAAGGATTCAGCCCGGTGATCCGGGGCTATGAAAAGGCCATGGCCATGGGCAGGGTTGTCATGGGCGTCTGCGAGGAAAACTCCTTCTGGGAGGACATCGGCACGCCCGAGTCCTACCTTCGCGCTCACGGGCAGATAGCGCGCAGGCACAAGGCGGGACTTCCCGGCGCCGCACTGTTCGACCCCGCGTCGGCCAGGAAGGCAGGGCGCCTGCTCAAGGCGGGGGTCGTCATCCGCGGCTTTGTCTCTCTGGGCCGGAACGTCCGCGCGGAGCCCGGGGCGACCCTCGAGAACGCCGTGGTGTGGGACGGCGCCCGCATAGCGGCCGGCGCCACGGTCACCGGCGCGGTCGTGGCCCGGAACACGGAGGTCCGGGGAACGGTCAAACGCATGGCCCTGCGATCGGACACCCTGCTGGACGGAGCCGCGCCTGTCCAGGACCGGCACCTGGCCCAGGTGCTGGCCAAGCTGCGTTGGGCTCCGAACCGGACGCTGGTTCTCCCGCTTGAGCCCCGCGGCTCTGCGCGCACCTTCACCCGGCTGCGCCATGCGCGGCGCACGGTGATCCTTATCCGCTACAGCCTGGACCGCGCCGAAAACGCGCTCTATGCGCAACACGCGCGCTTCCTCAAGGGCCTTGGACTGCGGGTGCCGGATGTGATCATTGACGATCCGGCGCAGCGCCTGCTCGTGATCGAAGACCTGGGCAACCGCTCGCTCCAGGACAGCCTCAAGGGCCTGCCGCTGGATAAACAGTGCGCCCTTTACAGCCGGGTCCTGTCCGAAATTGCCGTCCTGCACGGGGCCGGGGCGGCCGCCGCCCGCAAGGCGCGGCTTGAGATGGTGCACCCTTTTTCGGCGGATTTGTACCAGTGGGAGCGCGAGTTTTTCGCGCGCCATTTCCTGGTCAGGCGGCTCGGCCTGTCCGACGCGGACGTGCGTTCCTCGATGGCGGACCTCGAACAGGTGGCGCGGCGTCTGCTTGCTGCGCCTGCCGTCCTTGTGCACAGGGACCTGCAGTCAAGCAACGTCCTGTTCGCCGGCGCGCGCCCGGCGTTCATCGACTTCCAGGGGATGCGCATGGGCGCCGCCGCATACGACCTTGCATCGCTGCTTTGCGATCCCTACGTGGGACTGCCGCTGTCCATGCAGGTCCGCCTGGCGACGGCCTATGCAAACGCATCTGGAGCGGGTGAAACTCCCGGGGAGCTGGTGTGGTGGGCCGCGGTTGAAAGGCTTGCCCAGGCAATAGGCGCGTTCGGACGCCTGGGCGCCAGCCCGGAAACGGCGGGGTTCGCCCGCCACATTCCGCCGGCCCTGGCCATGATGCGGCGCGCCCTTTCCTTCTGCGGGCGCCTGAAGGCGCTGGAATCGGCCATGCGCCGGGCGGAAGACATCATCCCGGATCCGCAATCAGCCCCATGAGATCGCCGAAAACCGACGGCGCGCGGGCATGCAGCAGCAGGAGCATCCGGTCGCAAGCCTGCCTGATCTCCCACTGCGCCCTGGGGCTGCAGCGAACCTTGAAAATATGCCGGAACTCCCTGAAATTGCCCGATATGACGAGCTCCGAGGCGCAGGCGTTGGGGAGCACGTAGCGGGCGTCCTCGTTCTTGAGCCCGCGCTCCTTCCACTTCCTGTACATGGCCCGGATCGCCTCCATGTCGGCCTTGAACTCGTCCGCGAAGCCGTTGCCGATCGAAGGCGGAACGACGTATTCGAAATTGCCCTCCGTGACATAGCGCTGGCTCTTTTGTGACACGGCAAGCAGGCGGTGCCGGACCAGCTGGTGCGTCATGGCGCGGGAGCAGCCGGACAGGCGGAACGTGGCGTATGCGTGCTCGAAGGGCGATTCATGGCCCGACGCGATCAGCCTGCCGAGGAATTTTCCGGCGCCTCCGGCCGCGGTCTTGTCGCCGCTCTGGTAGCACGTCCGCGCGGCGAGCTCAATCAGCTCCTCCGCATCCGCGGTGATCGCGATCAGCTCAACTTTCATTCCCGCCCCCTCCGTTGACGGCTTCAGACCCAAGGCAGTCTACAATTTCCACGGGACATTCCGGCAGGGCTTCCAGGAACCGGCGCCCGTACCACCGCTTGATGACGCGCGCGTCGAGAATCACTATGATCCCCTCGTCGCTGGCGGTGCGAATCAGGCGGCCGACGCCCTGCCTGAATTTCAGAACGGCCTCGGGCAGGGAATATTCCTTGAAAGGGTCACCGCCCCCGGCCTCGATCAGGTCCATGCGCGCCTTGACCACCGGCTCGTCCGGCACGGAAAAAGGGAGGCGGACTATGATGACGTTTCCAAGCGCCTCGCCCCGCACGTCCACGCCCATCCAGAAGCTTGCCAGCCCGAACAAAACATGGTCGCCCTCGCCCCGGAAACGCTCCAGCATGACGCGATTGGGCAGCCCGTCGCCCTGCAGGAAGAGGGTGATGCCCTCCCTCCGGAAAAAAGGCTCAAGCCGGGACGCCACGTTGCGCATCAAGTCGCCGCTCGTGAAAAGCACGAACGCCCGCCCGCGGGTCCGCAGGATGAACCGGGGCAGCGCCCTGGCCACGGCGTCCGCGAACGCCTCGCCTTCCGTCGGCATCGGCAGGTCCCGCGCTATCACCACGCGCATCTGGCGCGCATAGTCGAAGGGGGACCCCACGAGGCATTCGCCGCACGGCTCCGCGCCCACGCGGCCGCGGAAGTATCCCATGCTGCCGCCTATCGAAAGCGTTGCGCTTGTAAGCACGACAGATCGAAAGCCGCCGAACAGGAGGCGGTTCAGCGCCGGCCCCACCTCGACCGGCGCCGCGTTCAGCACGAAGTTGCGGCGGGCCGCGCCCTCGCGCTCGACCCAGTAAACGTGGCCGTCCAGCGCCCTGTTCAAGAACGCGCCGAGCATGTCGCGCAATTCCCCGGCGCGCCGCTCCGCAGCCGTGAGCTCGGCCTTGATGTCCGGGTCATCCGTCTTCAGGATGATTGCCTTGACCTCCAATGCAATTTCCGCAAGGCCGGCGGCAAGGTCCACCGGCATTGCCAGGGGCTTCTCCACGAGGCGCGTGGCCTCCCTGCCCTCCAGCGCGGACCACTTCCGAATCGCGGCAAAGAAGTCATGGGTCAGATCCCATGCGCGGGACACCGCGTTCGCGGCCCGGCCCTCCCTGATCCGGACGAGCAGGCCCTTGTTCGTTTCCGGAACGTAGAGGCGCCGCAGCATGTGCTCCACCCCGAACTGCGACAGGCGCAAGCCGAGGTGCTCGGTGGCGGCGGCCTCGAGGCAGTGCGCCTCGTCGAACACCATGCTGCGGAATTCCGGCAGAAACGACGCGCTTTCCTCGCGGAGCGCCAGGTCGGAGAAAAAAAGATGATGATTCAAGACAAGCAGGTTCGCGTCAAACGCCCTGGCGCGGGCGCGCATGAGAAAGCAGCGGCCGTAGTCGGCGCACTGGCGGCCCAGGCAGTTGTCAGCCTCGGAGCAGACCTGGTCCCAGACCTCGACGCTCGGCTGGGCGGCCAGGTCGGACAGGCTTCCATCCGAAGTCTCATGGGCCCAGGCCCACAGCCGCTCGACCTCGGCCTCCTGGGACGGCCTGAAAAGGTCGCCGCCCATCCGCCTGGTCCGCTGCAGCCGGCGCAGGCACAGGTAGTTTCCCCGCCCCTTGCAGAGGGCTGCCTTGAAATCCAGGCCGAGATGCCGCTGGAG
The DNA here is from genome assembly GCA_012514555.1 of Lentisphaerota bacterium. Taxonomy (GTDB): domain Bacteria; phylum Verrucomicrobiota; class Kiritimatiellia; order JAAZAB01; family JAAZAB01; genus JAAZAB01. The sequence continues at coordinate 12,006 of JAAZAB010000037.1, read as the reverse complement.
AAAGGGGATGTCCTTGAAGACCAGCTGCTCCTGGAGGCTGATCGTGTAAGTTGAGACAGCGGCCGGCTCACGGGTCCGAAGAGCGTGGCGGACAAGCGGGACCAGGTAGGCATAGGTCTTCCCGACGCCCGTTCCGGCCTCGACCGCGAGGTGCGCGGGCGCTGAAAGCGCGCCCTCAACAGCTTCAGCCATGGCAGTCTGCTGCGGCCTGATATCGAATTCCAGGCCTTCCTTGGCGCAGCCCCGGTGAAGCGCGCCGTCGCAGCCGAAAAAGCCGGCCATCGTTTCATTCCCGGGCTGGTTCTCGATAAGCGCGATCATAATTCGCCCCAGGCGTCCCGTTTCACAGCGCGCCCTTGCGCAGGCGAGTCCGGATAAGGCGCTCGGAAGATACAGCGTCTCAGCCTTGGAACATGCCGGCGGGATCCCGATGAGTCCGGGGTCTCTCATGACCCCCGGCCGAACGGAGGCTGAATCAGCCTTTCTGGCGGAACGTGACCCGGCCCTTGGTCAGATCGTACGGGGAGACCTCGACGGTCACCTTGTCACCCGCCGAAATCTTTATGAAATGTTTCCGCATCTTGCCCGAAATGTGCGCCAGTATCTCGTTCCCGTTCGAAAGCCTGACGCGGTACATGGTCGCCGGCAGAACCTTGATGACGACTCCATCGACCTTGATGACTTCTTCTTTGTCCGACATACGGTCTCCATCGTTCCGCCGGATGCATTCCGGCGCAAAAACGGTGCATAGTTTTGCACGATGCGCAGCAGGCCGCAAGCTCTATTTTCGGCGCGCTTCGATCCACTTCACCAGCCGCTCGGCGACGTCGTCTTTCGACATCAGCGGAAGCGCCATCGCCTCGCCATGCGCCGGTATGAAGGTGACGGCGTTGTTGTCGACTTCAAAGCCGGCATCGGTCCGGCTCACGTCGTTTGCGACGATCATGTCAAGGTTCTTGCTGTTGAGCTTGGCGCGCGCCTCGTCCAGCAGGTTCTCCGTTTCAGCCGCGAAGCCTACAAAAATGCGCCCGCCTTTACGGGATGCGAGCCCCATCAGGATGTCGGGCACCGGCTCAAGGTCCAGCGTAGCCGGGGCGGAGCGCTTCTTGAGCTTGTTCGCGTGTACTCGGGCCGGGCGCCAGTCGGAGACCGCGGCGGCCATGACCAGCGCGTCGCAGCCATCCACGCCGGCCTCCACGGCGGACTGCATTTCAGCGGCGGAAACCACGCGAACGACGGCCAGCCCATCCGGCGCCTGAAGGCTGACCGGGCCGGATACAAGCACAACCTTGTGCCCGCGCATCAAGGCGGCGCGGGCAACGGCATAGCCCATTTTTCCGCTCGACCTGTTGCTTATAAAGCGCACGGGATCGATAAACTCCCGCGTCGGACCGGCAGTGACCAGGATGTTCACGCACCCCCCCCTTCAAGGCGCTTCCGCCCTTCACCCGAAGGCGCCCGGGATTTTGAAAGATATTCGGACATTGCGGCAATTCCGCCGGGAGTGCCCATGTCCAGCATGGGCGGCGACTCCCGGTAAGCCGCCAGGCGGCCCGCCTCGGCAAGCGCGGGAAAGACATCGGTTTCGAGCGAGACCGGCCGGTTTTCGGGAACGTCCGTAAGCACGCTGCGCCTGAGCAGGTACACGCCCGCGTTGACCCAGCCGCGGCCGCGGCCGGCCTTTTCACGGAACGCGCCAATCCTGCCGTCCGCCCCGATCTCCACCGTCCCGTAGCGGCCGGCCTCCTGCATGCTGGTGACCGCCATGGCGGCGTCGGCGTCGCCGTTTTCCAGCGCGAGAGCCATGCTTTCGAAGCGCAGGTTTGGAAGAATGCTGTCGCCGTTAATGGCAAAGAAAGGGTCCCCTTTCGCCGACCGGGCCGCAAAAAGCAGGCCGCCGGCGGTTCCGAGAGGAAACGGCTCGGCCGAGCACGACAGTTCCATGCCGGGCACCGGCGCCCCGCCGGCCCAGTCAATGATCTGGCCGGCCATGTGCCCGCAGGCAAGGTGCGCCCGTCTCACTCCGCCGCGCAGCAGCCACTCGAGCTGCCACTGCAGAAAAGGCCTGCCCGCCACCGGGGCCAGCGCCTTTGGAATGCCGGGATGCAGCGCGGCGAGCCGCGTCCCCTTGCCGCCGACAAGTATCACCGCCAGCATGCCCTTCTCCTCCGCATCAAGGCCATCACCCCCGCCATGCCCGCCAGGCAGGAAACGCTCACTCCCGCCAGGACCGCAATAACATGCCCCGGCTGCGCATGCCATAGAAAACCGCCGAGCAAGTACATGGCCGCGCAGGGCCCGAGCACCCATGCCGTGGCAAAACGCTTCTGGGCCAGCTCGTAGTTCACCAGCAGATAGACCAGCCCGAGGGGGCTCATGGCGCAGGTGACCTGCCTGAGCATCAGCGCCGTTTCAGGGGCCGGGGCCCAGTCCTTGAACAGAATGCCCAGCGGAATTTGGGGAGCAACGCAGCAGCCCGCGCCCACCGCGGCAATGATCAGCGCCGTCAACGCCATGGCCTTGAACAGGAGGCTGCTGTTTCCCGGATCGGAGCCCCCCTCGGAAACGACTTTTGGAAACAAGGCCAGGGCAACCGGCATGGGCATGAAAACTATTATTCGCGCTATCGTGGCCACGCGGGCATATCCGCCGGCCATCTCCCCGGCAAAATAGTGCTTTATAATGAGAATGTCGGCGTTCATGAGAAAAGCGAAAAAAACCAGCATGAACAGGGAACGAATCAAGTACAGGCGAAAGCCCGGAACCCGGGCGGCACACCTGTTCGAAGGGCCAAGAACCCGGCGCAGGCCGCCGAAACCGATGGCGATTGCGAAGACAATCCCCAGCAGGTGGCCCGCAAGTCCGCCAACGGCGGTGGCGCTGAGAAAACACATGATGACCGCGCCGGCCAGCAGGCGGATGACCGCGAAGCTGTGTATCCCTATGGACATCCAGACAAAGGCCTGGATGCCCTGCAGGGCGCCGGCCATTATGGGAATGAAAAGACTGCCGGCCACCACGAATCCGATCAGGACCACGGGCAGGCTGGAGGAAAGATTGAAGAAGGCCGCGACCTGCCCGGCGAACGCCAGCGCGCAGGCCGCGAATAATGCAGCCGGCGCCAGGAAACGAAGGGAAATGCGCCTGACCGCGCCCCATATCTCTTCGCGCCGCCCCTCCTGGACCATGATTGCTGAAAAATGAGCCACCGCGACGCGCAGCGCCTCCAGGGGAATGCTCGCTATGACCGCAATTCCAAGCATCGTCGCCAGCGCACCGTATTCCGCCTTGTCAGCCAGCGTGCGCCCGACAAGCATTTGAAACAGCATGTTGGCCACCGACGGAACATAATTGGCCGCCAGCAGCAGGAAACTGTGTCGTATCAGACCGTCGCGGTCATGCAAGAGTGGTTTCATCGGGCCCGGTGTGTCCAGCGGCCCAGGGTGGCGTCATAAACGCCGACAACCCAGCGCATGGGGGAATACAGCAGGCGCAGGCGGACCATGGCGACAAACATTTCCAGCGACGCGCGGATCACGCGCAAGCGCGAGCCTTCCGCATCGCGCCAGACCGTGGGCCATTCCTTGATCCCGTATCCCATGCGATGCAGTTGGAAGAGCAGGTCGACATCGAAAGCCCACCTGGTGACGCCCAGGTGCGGCAGCACGGCATCCAGGGCCGCCCTTGAAAGAAGCTTGGCCCCGCACTGCGTGTCGCGCACCTTCATAGCGAAGAGAATCCTCACAAGGGCGTTAAACAGGCGGGATGCCACCCGCCGCTTAAGGGGCTGGCGTGGCTCGACAATGGCGCCCGCAATCCAGCGGGAGGCAATTATCACGCCCGCGTCCCCGAGGTTGTGGACAAGGTCGTCAAACGCCTCCGGCGCCGTGGAGCCGTCCGCGTCCACAAACCCAACCGCGTTCCCCGCGGCCGCGCGAAAGCCCTTCATGATCGCCCCGCCCTTTCCGATCGGCCGCGGATCAACCATGACGCGAACGATCGGAAGGCGCGCGGCCAGGGCGCGGGCGACATCGGCGGTCCCGTCCGTTGACCCGTTGACCACCACGATCAACTCGGCTTCAGGCCCGTAGCGCCCGGAGAAATAGCCCGCGTAGCGCTCCAGGGTGGCGGCCAGGCGGCGCTCTTCGTTATACGCTGGCATGACGATCGAAAGCTGCATCTGGTCCACCTGCGAGTCAGGGGCAAAACCGCCTTTTTTCAAGCAAATCAACCGCCGTATTATGCCTGTCACGGAGCATTTTTGCAAGGCGCATAGTTGGAAAACGGTAATTGGATAATTTGCCATTTGACTGGCCTGAGGCCAGGTCTTATGCTACATGCGTTTTTTTTAAGATGCAATAAAACCGCGTTCTTGATGTGAGCAATCCAGATATCAACGCAACAAAAGCCGGCGCCGCCGGCGGCGACATTCCGCCCGCCATAGACGGCTATGACGTCAGGGAAAAGCTGGGCCAGGGCGGCATGTCGACGCTGTGGAAGGCGCAGCAGGTGTCCCTTGGCCGGGACGTGGTCATAAAGGTTTTATCCTCAAACCTATCTCGCGGCGTTGAGGACATCAAGCAGTTCATGTTCGAGGCCCGGGTCGCCGCAAGCCTCAAGCACCAGGGCATCGTCCAGGTCTACGATTTCGGGCAAAGCAAGACCGATTCGCGCTACTATTTCATCATGGAGTTTATTTCCGGCTACAGCGTTGGGGACTGGATCAGGCGCAAGAACCACATATCTGACGCGGACGCGCTGGTTGTCGCCCAGAGCGTTGCGGAAGCGCTGCGCTACGCGTGGAACAAGTCCCGGATCGTCCACTGCGACATCAAGCCTGACAACATAATGGTGGACGGCGACGGCACCATCAAGCTTACGGACCTCGGCCTGGCTCAAGCGGTGGGCAATGTTCACACCTATACCAACCAGGACGGCGAGACCCTGGTCATGGGCACGCCAAACTACATGGCTCCCGAACAGGTCCGCGGCGAAACGTCCATGGATTGCCGGACGGATATTTACGCGCTTGGCGCCTCGCTGTACCACATGGTGAGCGGCCACCTGCCTTTCATGGAGGCCGACGGGGGGGCCGCCATGGAACTTCAAATCAACTACTACGTGCAGGACCCCCGGAAGATCAACCCCGCGGTCAGCGCCGGAATGACCCGGCTGATCGAAAAAATGATGATGAAGAAGCCCGATCTCAGGCACAGGGACTGGACCGAAGTCATAGAGGATATTTACCTGGTCCAGATGGGCACAATGCCTGTCGGCGAACCGCCCGAGCCGGGCGAAAGCACGGTGTCCGTGAACCGGCTCCGCGAACACGCCGCGCCCGCCGCCAGAGCGCGAATCGCTCAGGCGTCCAGCGACGCGGCGCAGCCCAAGAAAATGAAGGTCAAGGTGCTGCCGGCGACCGACGGGGCCCGGGCCGGGCAGTCAAAAACGCCCGCGCCCATGCAAGCCGCGCTAGCCAGCGGTCCTGTTTCGCCGCGGCCCGGGCAATCGGCCGGGGACGGCAAAACCGCGCCGGATCGCGCCGGTGAGCAGCCCTTCTCGAAATGGCAAAATCTTTCGATTCGAATCAGCCGTTTCTTTTCGAACTTCGTCGCAACCCTCCGCATGCTCCTGTCCATCACGCTGATAGTGTTCATTTCATACGTGATGTACATGAAATTTGTCAGGAACATAGATGTCCTGGCGCCGATGCGGGAAAGGGCGGTAGAATTCATCAGGAAGGTTCGCACCAACTTGGACTTCCTGCCGGGAAAAGGGGAGAGCCCCCGGAAAGAGGAGCCCGAGCCGGCCGAGGACGCGGAAGACGAATGGGAAGCCGGGGCAGGCGACGTCCCGGAAGCGGCGGAAGAGGCTGAAACGCCGGAGGAACCAGCCGAAACGCCCATACCGCACGATATCCCCCAGCCCGCCGAGGACGAAACCGCCGGCGCCGCCGACAATGCCACCGCCAGCGATATCGAGAACACCCCCGCCTTCAAGAGGATACTCAGCTACTGCGAGGGGCAAAAACCAAAGCCCGACGAATCCATCACCCTGCATCTCAAGGACCAGGACGAGCCCGTCACGGGAACGATTCGTGATTTCACGCCCGACGGGATAAACCTGCAAGTGCCGGAGGGCCTGGTCAACTATCCTTTCTCCGTGATGGATGAAAAGACCCGCCAGCGCTTCTTTCCCCTTGAGAATGCGCGCCAGATGTACCGGAGAAAATACCTTGACGTTATCCAGGCGCCCGGAATGAACTGAGGTAAAAACCCGTCCTCCGGCCCGGCTTGAGCCCCGTCGGAAGCGTTCCTAGAGCCGTCCGCTGGCGGCCTCCTTGATCAGATTCAAGCCGATAACCTCCCTTTGAATCTGATTGGTGCCCTCGTATATCTGCGTGATCTTCGCGTCGCGCATCATCTTCTCGACCGGGTACTCCTTCATGTATCCGTAGCCGCCGAAAATCTGCACGGCGTCGGTCGTGACCTTCATTGCCGTATCCGACGCGTAAAGCTTGGCCATGGCGGAAATCTTGCTGATATCCTTGGCGCCGGAGTCGATATAGCGCGCCGCATGGTAGACCAGGGTCCTGGCCGCCTCCACCTGGGTGGCCATGTCGGCCAGCATGAACTGCACGCCCTGGAAGGAACATACCGGCTTGCCGAACTGCTTGCGTTCCCGGCTGTACTTGACAGCCTCTTCGAGCGCGCCGGCCGCGATGCCCAGCGCCTGCGCGGCCACGCCCGGCCTGGACTGGTCGAACGTCTTCATAGCCACTATGAAGCCCATGCCCTCCTTGCCGAGCATCTGGTCCTTGTGCACACGGCAGTCCTGGAAAACAAGCTCGCGGGTCGCCGAGGCGCGTATGCCCATCTTGTTCTCCTTTTTGCCGAAGGTGAACCCGGGTGTGCCCTTCTCGACGATGAAGGCGCTCGCGCCGCGGGCGCCCTTGGCCTTGTCGGTCTTGACCACGATCGAGTAAATATCGGCTTCACCGCCGTTGGTGATCCACTGCTTGGTCCCGTTGATGACGTAGTAATCCCCGTCCCTGGCCGCCGTGGTGGCGATGGCGCCAGCATCGCTGCCCGCGTTGGCCTCGGTCAGGCCGAACGCCGCAAGGGACTGCCCCGAAGCGATCAGCGGAAGGTACTTCTGCTTCTGTGCTTCGGTCCCGAAAAGTATGATCGGAAAGGTGCCCAGCGCCGTGGCCGCCATGCTCAGGGCTATGCCGCTGCAAACCTTGGACAGCTCCTCGACGCCAACGGTCAGGTCCATGACGCCGCCGCCCATCCCCCCGTATTTTTCCTCAATGTAAAGCCCGCAGATGTCGGCCTGCGCGAAAATCTTGAGCACTTCATGCGGAAATTCGTTCGCTTCGTCGTAGTGCGCCCGAATCGGCTTCAGCTTCTCCACCGCGATCTTCCGGCAGACGTCGCGAATCATGGTCTGGGTTTCCGTTAAGCCGTAATCCATTGAATGCGCCCCCATGTAAAAAAACAACTGCCCGCGCCGCCGAAGCGGCGCCGCTGTTCGTTTGATCAATCCGGCGCATTCTATCCCTTGCCGGGCGCCAGTCAACCGAAAACTCCACGCCAAGTTAAACGATCAATTTGCCCGTTATTTCGGCCCGGCGCCGCCCCATCCGCCGTTTCACGGCGAAGAGAATCTCCAATCGACAAGCGGCCGGGTTCCTGCTATTCTGCGAAGTGACAAAAGAGAGGGGAGGCGCGGCATGACCACCAACGTCGAAATGAGAAAGCGGCCGCGTTTTTCAATTCTGGAAATCTTTTTGCTTTGCGTTTTGGCGGCAATTCTGTGCGGGTTCATATTTCTCGGCTCCTGGGCGAGGCGCGGCCCTGACTCCGGCCTCTTACAGGAACTGCCGGGCGCGGAACAAGGGGCCCGGCCGCAGGGCGAGGACATGATTGACGCGGACAGCGAACACTCCTCCGCGTTCGAGGCCGGAAGCCTGGCCATGACATTGCCGAAATCCGCGGGAATCAATCCGGCATCCGTCTCGACAACTTCCAGGGAAACGTTTTTTTCGCCGAATCCCCGCAACGCGCCGCGCCCTGAGCCGGAGCAGGACAGCGCAGCCCCGCCCCTGCCGGGCGTGGCATCCGGCGAGTCCCCGCAAGCGGCTGCCGCGCCAGCCGGAAGCGCGGCAGCCGAGACCGCCATTGGCGAAGCGGCCGCGACGGCGCCGGACGCCCAGCGGGACCGGGACATCCGGGCCGAGGTTGAAGCCGAACTGCGCGCCATCGCGGCAATGGAATGGGGCCCGGAGGCGGAAGGCAAGCTCAAGGTCGTGCTGGAGCTCTGGGCGTCGTCCGATCCTTCCGCTGCCCTTGACTACGCGCTGCGCATAGAAAGCCGCAGGGCCGGCGCCGCCGCGGCGAACACGGTTCTGACCGAATGGGCGAAGCGCGATCCGGAGGCGGCGTTCGACTGGTACATGCAGAACCGCCCGGGCTCTCCCGGAAAGTTGGACAACGCCGTAGGCGCGCTATTCGCAAGCATGGCAAACGCGAGCCTGGAGTCCGCGCTGGACCGCCTGAACAAGCTTCCGACGGACGGCCTTCGAAACAGGGCGCTGCGCGCCGTCATTAGCGACCAGGTTGCAAAGGGCGGCGCCGGAAGGCTGGAGCTGTACTTCAACGGCCGGGGCGACGCGGCGGCCCTTAGCATGCTTGCCGAAGCGCAGATCGAGAGCATAGCCGCCTACAAGCCGGAAGCGGCCGCTGCCTGGATCGCCACGCTTACCGACCGGTATGTCCGCGTCAAGGCCGTCAACACCCTCATAGACAAGTGGGGCTATGACAATCCCGCAAGGGCCGCGCAATGGGTCGCGGGCCTCCCGCGGGATGAATACTGGGGCGAATTTGCCGGGCGCATGACCAGGATATGGGCCAGGGAATTCCCTGACAGCGCGGCCTCGTGGCTGCTTTCATTGTCGCCGCCCTCGGAGCAGCTTGACGCCCCCATCCAGGCCCTGGTGTCAATCGTCATGAAGGCCAACCCGGCCGGGGCCATGGCGTGGGCCGAGGTGATCACCGACCTCGACCGGCGCAACAACCTGATGCAGAGGGCCGGCTATTTGTGGCTGCGAAAGGATCCGGATGCCGCGGCGGCATACATCCTCGGCTCCGGCCTGCCCGATGCCGTCAAAAAGAAATTGCTGGGAAAAAGCCGGGCGCCCGGCAACAGGCCCTGATTGCCATGGACACTCGCGACAAGCTCAAGATGCTGGCCGATGCGTCGCGCTACGACCTGTCCTGCGCGTGCGGCACGGCCGATGAAGAGCACAGGCGGCGCGGCAGGGACGGCGCCTGGCTCTACCCGGTCACGCTGGCATCCGGCGGGCATTCCATCATGCTCAAGACCCTGCTTTCCAACGCTTGCTCAAACGACTGCAAGTATTGCCCGTTCCGGGGCGAAGCGGATACGCCCCGCTGCACGCTGCAGCCGCGTGAAATTGCGGACGTATTCATGGATTATGTCAGGCGCGAGGGAATCTTCGGGCTTTTCCTCAGCTCCGGCGTTGTCGGCACCCCGGACAGGACCATGGAAATGCTCAATGCGACCGCCCGCATTCTGCGCAGTAAACACGCTTACCGCGGGTACATTCATCTCAAGGTCATTCCGGGCGCCTCGAACGCGGCCATCGAGGAGGCGCTCGGGCTGGCAAGCGCGGTCTCGATCAACATCGAAACCCCGGGCAAGCGCCACTTTGATTTGCTATCAGCCCGGAAGAACTACGAGCAGGACATCATTCGCCCGCTCAAGCTCATAAGCGAAAAAACCGCGCCGGGCGCCAGGTTTGAGCGAGTCCGCAAGACAACCCAGTTCATCGTGGGCGCCGCCGACGAGCTTGACCGCGAAATCGTCAGGTACACCTTCGGCCTTTATCAAAGGCTCCGCCTGAACCGCGTCTATTTCTCGGCCTACCAGCGCGGGCTCGGAAGCCCCGACATTCCCGGCGAACGCAGAACCGAAGCGCAGCCGGAGCAGAGGTTCCTGCGCGAGCACCGGCTGTACCAGGTGGACTTCCTGTTCCGCAAATACCACTTCGCGGAGGAGGACATTCCCTTCGATTCAAATGGAAACCTCCTCATGGACCGCGATCCCAAGCTGGCGTGGGCGGACCGCCATCCGGAGCGTTTTCCCGTCCGCGCCAACACCGCGGGCCGCGACGACCTGCTGCGCGTGCCCGGGTTGGGCCCGACAACCGTGTCGGCAATTCTCAAAATCCGGGCACGGCAGCGCCTGCGCCGGCTGGAACACATCCCCCTGAAGGGCAAGCGCCTGGCGCTTGCCGGCGCCTATCTCGCCTTCGACTGACTACACGGCGATCCGGAGCAGTTCGTCAATCGTGGTGATTCCCTGTTTGACTTTGGCCAGCCCGTCTTCACGCAGGGTCATCATGCCTGTGTCCCGGGCAGCTTTCCGGAGCGCCGCAAGGTCGCAGTCATGCGCAAGAACAGAGCGAATCCGGTCATTAATGCCGAGCATCTCGTGAATGGCAATGCGCCCGAGATAGCCGGTTTGATTACAGGCGGGACAGCCTTTGCCCCGGAAGAACTTCATCCCGGGCCCGGCTTTTGCCAGTTCCACAAGCCGAGGCTCGGGCTTGTATTCCTCCCTGCATTCCGGGCATATCCTGCGAACCAGGCGCTGGGCGCACACTCCCAGGAGCGCGCTGCTGACGAAGAACGGGTCAAGGCCCATCTCAATCATCCGCATGACAGCCGCCGGAGCCTCGTTTGCGTACAGCGAAGTCAGGACAAGACGCCCGGTAAGCGCGGCATTAACACCGATGGAAAGCGTGTCCATATCCCTCATTTCGCCGATCATGAACACGTCCGGGTCCTGCCTCAACATTCCCTGCAATGCGCCAGGGAAAGTCAAGCCAAGCTCCTGCCTGACCGCCACTTGATTCACGCCGGCAATGACGTATTCCACCGGGTCTTCCACCGTCACGATCTTCACTCCGTCACTGTTGAGCTCTTTCAAGCACGTGTAGAGCAGCGTGGTTTTCCCGCTCCCAGCGGGCCCGGCTGTGACGATCATGCCGCCGGGCTGTTTGAGCCAACCCGCGATCTTTTCGAGATTCTCCGGGGAGAACCCGGCCCTGTCCAGCCCGGGCAGGACAGGCTGCTTGTTCAGAATCCTGATCGAAATTGACTCGCCGGTGACGCATGGAACCGCGGAAACGCGGCAATCGAGGTCCGCGCCGGATACATTGAGCTGAATCCTTCCGTCCTGGGGCACCCTTCTCTCGGCGACATTCATGGCCCCCATGATTTTGAGCCGTCTTATTACGGACGCCTGGATCGGCACGGGCGGCGCCTCCATGCCGTGCAGCACGCCGTCTATCCGGCGTCGGACGCGCATGTTTCCATTCACCCATTCGAAATGTATGTCGCTGGCCCTGCTCTTAACAGCTTCGCCAATGACCATCTTCACATACTTGACTGCCGTATCGTCATTCTCCGCCGCGTCCGCCGCGGGGGCGGCATACTGCGCGCATGTTCCCTGCCCTGGCATCTCGCCGGCGCTGAACGTGCCGTTGTCGTAGCCATCGGCAATTTTGAACATGGATTGCTCGATCGCCCCGGTCATCTCTCCGACCTCGGCCAGCGCCAGCACCGTTGGAGGAAAGGCCTCCGGATATCTGGCCAGCGCCTCCTTCAAGGTGGATCCGCTTTCGATCGCCGCTGCAACCCCGCAAATCACGTTCCGCAGCGGATCGCGCTCCGGAATTTCTTTTACAACGGTCGCCAGAGCCTTCATCAAGGGAAGGCTGGCGTCAATCATGACCCCCATTTTCCGCCAGAACAGCGCCGTTGTTTTGTTTGCCTCGTTCATGGGCATGCCTCCTGTGTTTTGAGAAGGACATTGACTTCCGAGCACAGCATGCTGCCGGCTTATTAAACATCTACAGGCGCCGGAGCAGCATGGACAGGGATTTGGAGTCGAGCCGCGAAGAGTCGGGCACCTCGA
>JAAZAB010000363.1 GCA_012514555.1 Lentisphaerota bacterium | reverse complement strand
GTTTGCCAGAGATGGCGCCGATAAAGGCTGATGACGGTTGACACGGCGCTGCTACGGGTCGGAGCAAAGAAAGACATGACTCGGCACATCACTGTTTTCGGGCACGATAAGAGGCGGATTTAACCAGAGGACCAGTAACTATGCGGATAATTCGTCGATGGATGCTCGTTGCTTCTGCTTGTCTGCTCAGCGGCATCTATAACCCGGTCCTGGCCAGCTATACCTATAACCGCCTCGGCCCGGCCATTCCGCAGAACAACCCCGCCTGCGCGGGCATGAAGCTCGATACTGACAACGATGTGGACCAAGCCGATTTCGGTTTATTGCAGGTCTGCTGGAGCGGGACCGAGTTGGCCCTGCCCGAATGCACCGGCGCCGGCGGCGGCCTGCCCGCTTCGGGCACGTTCGTGATGCACGGCCGACCAGTGGACGTGCTGCCCGACGGCCACGCGCTCCTCTTCGTCCGCGCCCGGTTCTATGACCTCAAGAACGGCCGGTGGCTCCAGCGCGATCCTAGTGGCTATGCCGGCGGAAACAACCTCTACGAGGGCTTCGGCAATAACCCCGAGCGTTTCGTCGATCCAGAGGGGCGACTCTTCCAGGAGCTTGTCAACCTCTGGCTCCAGGGGCGGTTCCTCTCGAATGAGGAAGTCGAGCGCGCCCAGGGTGCGGGGGAGTATGCCCTGGCCAATGCAAGGAGTCGGTTGCTGCGCGACCTCCGCCTGGCGGGCGGCGCCTTGATTGATCCCGCATCTCTGAAGCGATTCCCGCAGGGTTTTGAGGAGGGATACAGGCAACCGGCCATCGAGGCGACGACAGCGCGCTTCCAATCCTTCATCTTCTCACAAATGGAGGCCGGTGCGAGCCTCGACGAAGCATCATCGAACGTGCTGTTGACCGCTCTTTTCTTCGGGGACGTGACCGGCGTCACCGCATTGGGCGAGGGCGTCTTTCGCGTCGATCTGAGCACGAATGAAGCGCTGGAGATGGGTGAATCGGTCCGGCGCGGTGTCCAAGGCGGCAGCACCATCATCATTATCACCGCCGGGCCGCAGGCCATGCGGACTGCTGGTGCCCGCAGTGCGGCGCTTCGCCAAGCAGCAGCTATCGAACAGCAGGCAGCGGCAGCTTCCGCAACAGTCGGCGCGAACGCTCTCCGTGCTCGTGTTCTCGCGAATCTGGCAGAGAGCCAGGCAGCACGGGCGGCGAGCCGATTTGACGTATACGCTGCACGGGAAGCTCAGGTCATTCGCTTTCGCGGCACAGCCGTCCGCACGACGCATGGTCTTGCGATTCAAGAACTCACGAGCGAAGCACTATCTCTGCGGGCAGATGTGGCGGCCGGGAGATTATTGCTAAGGGGCGGCAACTTTCCCAGATCGGCTGCCAGCGATGCTCAGTTCTTCTCTACCGATAATCCCCTTTCGCCAGGATTCGCTGCGCGCGTTGGTGCAGCGAACCTGAACGCTGGCCCGCCTCAGTTCATCATGGGTGGGTATCTTCGGCCGGACGGCGTCTTTGTCACGCGAACGGCACCGCCATTCGGTACAAATGTTGGAGGTGCCTTGGAGGTTGTCGTTGAACCCGGAGCAATTGAGTTCGAGTTCTTCGTGATGCCATGAGCAATACACAGTATAGGACTGTCAAAGAAGTTTTTGAGGCTGTGCGAACAATCCGTGAGGCGCTTGAGAGCCGCGGGTATGCACAGGAGGCTGCCCGCTTGT
>JAAZAB010000362.1 GCA_012514555.1 Lentisphaerota bacterium | reverse complement strand
CGGGCCCCGCTGTTCATGGCCGAGGTGGACCCGGACCGGCTTTGCGTCCGGCGTGACACTGAGAGGATCGTCTTTCCCGAGAACGGGGCCAGGATGGGCAATTTCTGCATGGCGGATGTCGGCCCGTCGGAATCCTGGGTGATAAGCGGCGAATGGCTGGAGGGCATGTTCCCCCATTCGTTGAAAGGGCGGCGTTTCCACGTGGAGAGCGACACCATCAATTACATCCGCTACATAGGAAACCTGCTTCTTGCAAGGGTGCATTGGAAGGCTTGAGCCGGCGCCGCCGGGCTGTTTCCGGAGGCTCATCGCCGCGAGGATGATTTCCGCCACAATCAGCATGGGAGAAAGCGATGCGCTCAAGAAAAATGGCAGGGGGCGGATTCATTGCCGGCACGGGCGCGCAAAGCCCGCGCGGCTGGGTCAGGGTGACCCCGGCCGCGGCGTTCAGCCCGCGGGACACGGCGGAAGGCGGCGTTATCTTCAAGAAGAAGATGTGGCTGAGCAACGGCTTTTACCACGGCTCGGTTCTGCACCGCGACCTGTGGTCGTCGTCCGACGGCGCCACCTGGGTCCGGGTCCTGGACAATACGCCCTATGACGGCTACAGCGAAATGGTCGTGTTCAAGGGGCGGCTGTGGGCGATAAAAGGAAGCGTCTGGAACTCCATGGACGGCGTTCGCTGGAAATGCGTGCTGGACAAGACGCCCTTCGGGGGAAGAGGGTACGGCGAGGCGCTTGTTCACGGCGGAAAACTGTGGCAGCTTGGCTCCGGCCCGGACGTCTGGAGCTCGCCGGACGGGATAAACTGGACTTGCGTTTGCAAGGCGGCGCCATACGGCGCCCGTTACGCGGCCGAGGTCGTCTCGCACAGCGGCAGGCTGTGGCTCATGGGTGGATCGACCCCGGAGGTCAACAATCCGCCCGAAAAGGGGTATGCCAAGTCCACCACGCACAACGACGTCTGGAGCTCCGCGGACGGGGCCGAGTGGAAGCGCGAGGTGGAGCACGCGCCCTGGGCGCCGCGGCAGTGGTTCGCCGCCGCGGTATACCGCGGCGAAATCTGGCTCGTCGGCGGCTTCGACAACGTGAACAAAAGAAATCTCGCCGATGTGTGGCACAGCAGGGACGGCATCGAGTGGCGGGAGCTCGTTTCGGAAACGCAGTTCTCGCCGCGGCACGAGCCGGCAATCTTCGTTTTCGACGGGAGCCTCTGGGTGGTCGCGGGCAACTCTTGGCCGCTCGACAACGACGTGTGGCGGCTGGAATGCGGCGGGAAGCCCAGCCGTTCCGCCGCGAGTCGGGCGCGCGGGCAGGCCGCCCGCGAGGAGTGCGCGTGGAGCCGGGATGCATCCCGATGGGGCGCCATGCGGAAGGGATTCCATGAGGCCCGCGCAAAGATGGGGTTTCTCGCCGCGCCGGAATCCGCGGCCAACGTGGGCATGCTGCTCAGCGACCTGACCGGCTCAGTCATCTACCGGAAGGACCCGTACGAAAACTGGAACGATGAGAACCGGTGGACCCAGAACCACGCCGCGCTGTGGGCCGCGCTCGGGCAGTCGCAGATTCCGGCGGACGCCGTCTGGGCCGAGACCCTGTCGCCCGCCCTGCTGGGGCGCTACCGGGCGCTGACCCTGATGGGCGCCAGGATTGTCACCGACGATCAGGCCGCGATGCTGCGCAAGTGGGTCAACGCCGGCGGAGTCCTGATCGCAGGCGGCGCTGCGTCGCTCCATTACCAGGGCGGCGGGCTGCGGCCAAACTACCTGCTTTCCGACCTGTTCGGCGTTAATTACGACGGGAACAGGGACGTGTCCGATCCGAACAAGGTCGACACTTACTGCATTGTCCGGCGCGGGTCAATGCCCAAGGCCGTGCCCGGGTCCAGCTTGGATATCGTCCGGCTCATGGTCTTCCGGGCGGTCAAGCCGGTTGCGTCGCTCGGCATCTACAAGGTGTCGGATGCGGCAGCCGCGTTCCTGCCGGGTATCACTCCCGGAACAAGCTGCGAGTACGACATGCCGCTGGGTTATGACAAGGTCAAGCCGGGCGCCGCGCGCGTTCTTGCCGCCTTTGCCAACGGCGACCCGGCGCTGACCGTCAACAAGTCCGGCAGGGGCCTGTGCTACTTCTGGACGCCGGTTTATCCCGCGCTCTGCCACGTGGCCCGCGACTGGGAGACGGAGCTTAAGATATACCGCTTCTGGCCGAACGTGCGCGAGCTGCTCGCGGCGATGGTGAAAGACGGCCTGGCGCATCAGAAGGCGGCGCTGCCGGCCGAGGTGACCGGCGTCCCGGAATACGTCGAGGTGATTGTGCGGCGGCAGCCGGAGCAGAGACGCTGGATGATCCACCTGCGCGACCACGGCTCGACGCCGGGCGGCGTGAAAGGCGCGGCCCTGGCCGCGCATCCGCCGGCAGGCGAAAGCGTCAAGCGCGTCTTCTATCCGGATACTGACGCGGACGCGGCATTCAAGGCTTGTGAAGGCGGTGTGACGGCGAAGCTCCGCGACTTCGAGGAGCATGACATGGTCGCGGTGGAATGGTGAAGCGCGATGCTTGAGGCGGGTGCCGCGCCGGCCGCGTATGGGAATGGTGGCTTGTAGCCAAACAAGGCAAAAGCTTTTTGCAACGACATGCGGGAGAAGCGATAATGGCGCAGCAGATACCCCCGGGCCTGGCCGGGCACAGGAAGCAGGGCTCAACCTATTACACCCCGGAGCGCATAGCCGCGGGCAGGCGTAATGTCGAGAAGTACGGCTGGGCGCGATCCCAGCGCGACAGGATTCTCGGTTCGGGCGGCGCTGCGGGATCGGCCGGCCCGTTCGCGGCCATGTCCGACGAGGCGCTCTGGGCGCTGCAGCCTTCGACCCGGCTGCCGCGCGCCCACGTGCCGGGCACATGGTTCAACATGTGCCCGGTTCACGGGGTCGCGATGCAGGCGCACAATTCCTATTACGCATGGCGGCTCGATGCCCTGGATCACCCCTACAAGCTGCAGTGCCCCGTGGGGAAGGAGTGGTATCCCTCCAACGATTACATCAACGGCGACATGACGGGCGGCGAGTTCCCGGATGACGGCGGCGGGATTCTCCGCGACGGGAAGCGCTACTTCGTCCTTCGCGAATACGCGCACCGCGTCTACCGCGACGTGGTGGTGCCCGCGCTCGGCGCGCTGTCCCAGGCATACCTGCTTTCCAACGATTCCCGCTACGCGCACAAGTGCGCGGTGCTGCTGACGCGGCTGGCGAGCGAGTATCCGAATTACGGCTGGGGCGGCGCCGAGCCGGAGATGGAGGACCGCTCCGAACGGACCTTCTACGGGCCGTGGAACTTCAGCGACCCGCAGCCCCCGCACGCAAAGGGCGGGCTCATTTCCAACGGCATCTGGGAATGCAGCTACCTTATCACGATCGGCCGCGCGTATGACGCCCTGTTTGCGGCGATCGAGGCGGACGCGGCGCTGCTGGCCTTTGCCCGCGGCAAGGGGCTGAACGTCACCACGGCGGACGGCCTGCGGCAGTACATAGAATCATACCTGCTCAGGGCAGGCGCGCACGCGCTCATTGCCGATTACATCCACGCCAACGAAGGCGGATCCCAGCGGACGGCGGCCGAGCTCGCGCTGCTATACGACAACTTCACCGACAGGCGCCCAAACAGCATTGACCTCCTGGACTACGCGTTCTTCGGCCGGAGCGGCGCCTGCAACCTGGTCGGCTGCGGCATCTACCCGCACGGCGGCGGCCATGAAAGCCCGTTCTATAACACGTCCAAGTTCGGGCTGATCAGCGTGGCCCAGCGGATGGAAGACATTCGGCGGCTGCATCCCGGCTGCCTGCCGGTCGAGCGGTACCCGGACATCTTCGCCAACCCGCGGGCGCGCGCCATGTTCGACTACTACGTGGACATGACGATCTGCGACGGGTACCTTCCCCTGTTCGGCGACACGTGGCCGGGCGAGGACCGGCGCGCGCAGCCGCCAGTAGTGTTGGGCGCAGGCTCGAACATGCTCTTCGCTGCCGGGCGATACGAGGATCCGCGCTTCGCCGCCGCCTGCCTTGACGGCAATGGCGGCGTCATCGGAGGGTCGCTGTGGGAGGCAATTCCCGAAGAGCGCATCCGGGCCCTGGCCGCGGAGATCGGGAACCGGCTGCCGCGGGAGTGCCGCCTGGTAGATCCGTACGGCGTGGGCATTCTCGAGTCGGGCGATTTCGAGCGCCGCCGCGCAGTCGCGCTGAACTACACCAACATGATCGGGCACCGGCAACAGGACGCGCTCAGCATCGAGCTGTACGCCCGCAGGGCCTACATCGTCCAGGAGCCGGGCTATCCGACACCGTTCAGCTTCCGCTGGCAATGGGACGCGCACTCGATGGCCCACAACACGGTCACTGTCGATGAAACCCAGCCGCCCATGTTCAGCTACAACCGGCCCACCGGCGGATACGGCATAACGGTCCTCTGCGTTCGCGCGCCAGGCACGGGCGAGGCCAACGAGCCGCCCGCCGCCGGGTGCAACGGGCGGGCCCGGCTCTTTGCCTGCGCGGGCGGCGTGCACGCGCTCTCGGCCTCGCACGACACGTACAGCGGCGTCGTGCTCGGGAGCAGGGACGCCAGGCCGGTGTCCATTTTCGAGCGCATGCTCGTGATGGTGGACGCGGATGAAGACCGCTTCTACGCCATAGACCTTTTCTCGGTTGACGGCGGCGAGCAGCATGACCTGTCGTGGCACGCGTTCGACGCGCCGGTGACGCCGCCGGACCTTGCCTGGGTTGCCCAGGAGGGCGGCACGCTGGCCGGGCCGGACGTCGAGCGCTTCAGCGCATACACTGACCGATGGCAGCGCAACTATCCGCACGGCCACGCGCCTTCGTTCATGACGGGCGTGCGCCGCGCGCGCCTGGCCGGGCCGGCCTGCTGGAAATGGGACGACGGGAAGCCGGGCGGAGACCGCCTGCGGCTGCACATAGTGCCCATAGGCCGCCCGGTGGAGGCGATCATGGCGCAGGGCGGAACGCCCGCGCGCAAGGACATGGAGTACCTGCTCGTCCGGAAGCTGAATAAAAAGGGCGCGCTCTCGCGCTTTCTTTCCGTCCTGGATCCCAGCCCGGGCGAGCCGTGGGTCGAGGGCGTGCGCGTGATTCGCGCAAAACCGCTCACGGTGGAAGTCAGGCTTGCCGGCCAAGTCCACGAGATCGCCCTCAATCCGCACGAGACTCCGACAGCATCGGCAGCCCACCGGAATGCCGGCGTCCGGGTCACCGTGCGCAAGGGCGGCGCGATATCCCGCGATGTCCGCATCGGAAGCGTTCCCGGGGAGGATTCGCCGGGCTGGATTACAGCCGCGGTCAAGGCCGTGGAAGATGCTGAAACGGGACGGCCCCGCCTCAAGGTCGGCTTCCGCGGGAAAAGCGAGCCCGGCGCTTTTGGGCCGGGAACCTGGGTCCGCATTTTCACGGACACACGGTCGTTCATGTACCGGGTCGTGGAGCGGAAGGACGCCGGAAAGGCCTCCGCCTGGCTGACACTGGACAAGACGATGCTTCTGACCGAGGCGCCGCTCGCCGAAATAAAGGGCGGCGCCCTGGTCCTTGACGGGCACCTGCTGCTGCACCGGGATTTGACGGGCGCGCCAATCACGGTCGGAGACTGGTCCGGAACGGTGTCAATGGCGCACGAAGACGGCCGCATCGAGATCGAGAACCCGCCCGAAGCCATTGCCGGCGCAAAGCCGGGCACAATGGTGAAAATCTGGGCGTTCGCGGCGGGCGCCAGAATCGAAGCGCCGGTGATTTCGACCGGGCGCGGGACCGCCCCGTAACGGCGCAGGTCCGGCCGCGGAATGGCGGGCGGGAAGTGAAGCAGGCGGACGCGAACCATGCATGCTCCGCCAGGATGCCGCTGGAGGCAGGAATGTCCGAGAAAGTAATGTATATCGGAGAACGCGACGTTCAGAAACACCTGACTGTCGAGAGCGTCATACGCAGGGTCGAAGACACCTGGCGATGGTACGGCGAGGGCACGGTCGTCATGCCGTCCAAGGTCACCCTTGACATGTCT
>JAAZAB010000361.1 GCA_012514555.1 Lentisphaerota bacterium | reverse complement strand
GGAGGGCAGGCCGCCGCTGGTTCCAATCGAGCAGACGCGAGAGGCGATCCGCGTCCTGGAAGAATGCCGCGGATGCGGCCTCGATTCCTGACCCGCTTGTTCCTGCGCAAACGGTGTCAGGCTGCCCGCGGCGTGCGGCCCGTTGTTGACCGTTCGCGGGGCCGGCCCGTGTCGCACCCGGCGGGATGACATTTCTGAACCTATATGGAGCTTCCTTGTTGGATATTGGATATTCTTTCCAGGCTGAATTCTGTCTCCCGGGTTACATGTTGTGAATGCCGAACCTGCCGCGGAAAATGACCGGCGCACGGATCCCGTCTGCCGCATGGCGGTTTCGAGCAGCTCCGAATACCATTGCCGCCATGCGGGCGAAGTCTATTACTTCTGCTGCGAACATTGCCTGCGTGAATTCGAAAAGCGGCCGGAACAATTCCTGGACAGGCAGGCCCCGCCTTCTCCTGAAACACGCGGCGGGCGGCAAACCTACACGTGCCCCATGCACCCTGAAATCCGGCGGCAGGGCGCCGGCAGTTGCCCGAAGTGCGGCATGGCCCTTGAGCCGGTTGCGCCCGGCATTGAAGGGGATAGCGAAGAGCTCGCGGACATGAGCCGCCGCTTCTGGGTCTGCATCGCGCTTGCCCTGCCGGTTTTCCTGCTGGCCATGGTTTCCGACCTGGCGCCCGCCCGGCTCCCGTGGTGGCTTTCGATGCGGGCGGCGCAATGGGTTGAGTTTGCGCTGGCAACGCCCGTCGTGCTCTGGGGCGGCAGCCCGTTTTTTATCCGCGGCTGGCAATCCGTCCGGACCTGGAATCTCAACATGTTCACCCTGATTGCGCTGGGCGTGTCCGTGGCCTGGGCATACAGCGCGGCGGCCCTTTTGTTCCCGGGGATTTTCCCGCCCGCCATGCAAATGGAGCACGGCCTTGTTCATGTGTATTTCGAGGCGGCCTCCGCGATCACGGCCCTGGTTCTTCTCGGGCAGGTTCTTGAATTGCGGGCCCGCGCGCGGACCAGCGCCGCCATCAGGATGCTGCTCAGCCTTGCCCCCAACACGGCGCGCATCGCGCGCAGCGATGGAACGGAGGAAGACATTCCCCTGGAGCAGGTGCGGCCCGGCGACACCTTGCGCGTCCGGCCCGGCGAGAAAGTGCCCGTGGACGGAACGGTCATCGGCGGCGAAAGCAGCGTGGACGAATCAATGGTCACGGGCGAATCCATTCCGGCGGCAAAGGCGGCCGGCGACAGGCTCATCGGCGCGACGGTCAATGGAACCGGCAGCCTTTTGATGCGGGCGGAGAAAGTCGGCTCGGAGACCCTGCTGGCGCAGATTGTCGGCATGGTGGCCGAGGCGCAGCGCACGCGCGCGCCGATTCAGAGGTTGGCCGACATCGTTGCCGGCTATTTCGTGCCAGCCGTGGTTGGCGTTTCCATCATTGCGTTTGCCGCCTGGTGGGCCTGGGGCCCGGAGCCGCGCCTTGCGCATGCCGTTGTCAATGCCGTTGCCGTGCTTATCATCGCCTGCCCGTGCGCGCTCGGGCTCGCCACGCCCGTTTCCATCATGGTGGGGACCGGGCGCGGGGCAATGGCCGGAGTGCTCATAAGGAATGCCGAGGCGCTGGAAGTTCTTGAAAAAGTCGACACCCTGGTTGTGGACAAGACCGGCACGCTGACCGAAGGCAGGCCAAGCCTGGCCGCGGTGCACGCGGAAGAAGGCTTTGCCCCGGAGGAAATTTTGCGCCTTGCCGCCAGCCTCGAACGCGCCAGCGAGCATCCCCTGGCCAAGGCCATTGTGAGCGGAGCGGAAGAAAAGGGAATCAGGCTGGCCAGGCCCGGCAGGTTCCGGTCTGTCACGGGCCAGGGCGTTACCGGCGAAGTTGACGGGCACGCGGTGGCGGCGGGCAGCGCCAGGCTGCTGGAAAGCCTGGGCATCGAAGCGGGCGGCTTGGCGCGGCAGGCCGACGGGCAAAGCGCCGAAGGCAGGACCGTGATGCTGATTGCCGTCAACGGCAGGGCGGCCGGCTTGGTTGCCGTCGCCGACCCCATAAAGGGCTCGGCGGCCGAAGCCGTTAGCGACCTGCACGCCGGGGGAATCAGGATTGTCATGCTTACCGGCGACAGCCGCGCGGCCGCGGAAGCGGTCGCCGGCAAGCTGGGAAT
>JAAZAB010000360.1 GCA_012514555.1 Lentisphaerota bacterium | reverse complement strand
GGCATAGAGCCCGGCCGGCTGCTGATCTGCCATCTGGACAGGGCACGGTATGACTTTGCCTACCATAAGGAAGTGCTGGCTACCGGCGTTTTTTTGGAGTATGATACCATTAACCGCCCGAAATATTTAAGCAACCGCGAGGAAACCGACCTGATCGCCGCGATGCTGGAGGCGGGGTTTGAAGACAGGATCCTTTTGAGCCTGGATACCACCAACGCGCGGCTGCGCGCGTACGGGGCGGACATGGGTCTGGATTATATTTTGAAGGAGTTTGTGTCGCTGCTGAAGGCCGCGGGGGCGGGAGAAGGCCAGATCCTTAAGATGCAGTCTTTGAATGCGCAGCGAGCGCTAACGATAAAAAATTAAAGGAGAAAGAAAAGATGCAGGAGCTAGAAAAGGCGACGCAGCCGACGATGTATTTCATAGGGGTGACGACGGGGAAATCGTCGATCATGAAGGTATTTCCGGAATGGGCGAAGGCGTTGGGCCTGAAGGACACGGTGATGAAGGGGATCGACATCGCGATCCACGAGGAACCGGAAGTGTACCGGAAGGTGGTGGAGTTCATCAGGAATGATCCGTTTTCGAGGGGAGCCCTGGTGACGACGCACAAGATCGACCTGTACAATGCGTCAAAAGACATGTTTGAGTATCTGGACCCGTACGCGAAGATGTTCGGGGAGATGTCCTCGATCTCCAAGCGGGGAAGCGAACTGCGGGGCCACGCGAAGGATCCCATTACATGCGGCCAGGCGCTGGAAGAATTTGTACCGAAAAACTATTGGAAAGAGCATCCGGAAGCAGGCGTAATGATCATGGGTGCGGGAGGCAGCGCGATCTCCATGTGCTCCTATTTCTTGCGCAAGGAATTTGCGGGGAATTACCCGTCCAAGATCGTGATCGCGAACCGCTCAAAGCCGCGGCTTGATGAGATCGAGCGGATCAACTGTGACCTGCTGGATCCGGGCGGCGTGGAGTTTGAATATTACCTGACGCCTGAAGCGGGGCAGAACGACGTGGTGCTGCAAAAGATGGGGCCGGGATCGCTGGTCATCAACGCGACAGGGCTGGGGAAGGACCGGCCGGGATCTCCTTTGACCAATGACGCCGTATTTCCGAAGAACGCGCTGGTATGGGAGATCAACTACCGCGGGGACCTTTTGTTTATGCACCAGGCCGAGGCGCAGAAGGAAAAAAAGAACCTATACATTGAGGATGGCTGGATGTACTTTATTTATGGCTGGACTTCGGTCATAGCGGAAGTGTTTGATGTTAAAATTGAAGGTGAAGTACTGGACAAACTGGACAAAATTGCGGCGAAATACAACGCGAGATAGGAACGGAGGAAAATAATAATGGCAGATTTTAACGTGGGGAGCAACCCGATCGACTGGGCAAGAGGGTTTACCATCGATTTTGATTTAAAGACGGGGATGTCAAAAAAGAAGGAGACGTCCAAACGGCGGCTGAGCAACATGCGGGGCATGTTTGCGGACGAGGCGGCGCTGGAGAAGAAGATCGCGAAGGACGACGAGGTGGTGTACGAGTTCCATGAGATCGGCGCGCCGGAGACGGCGGGGGATCTGGCGTTCGGGTGCAGCATCACTTATCCGGGACGGGTTGGCGGCGAATATTTCATGACCAAGGGTCATTTCCACACCATCCTGGAGACAGGGGAAGTGTATTACTGCATGGGGGGCCACGGGTACATGCTTCTTGAGAACCCGGAGGGGGACTGGTCGGCGCACGAGCTTACGGCGGGAAAGATGGTGTATGTGCCGCCGCGGTACGCGCACCGGAGCATCAACGTGGATGCAAAGGAGCCGCTGCTGACGTTCTTCTGTTTCAGGGGGGACGCAGGGCACGACTACGGCACCATCGAAACAAAGGGTTACCGCAAGCTGCTGGTGGAAAAGGACGGAAAGCCCCAGATCGTCGATAATCCGAAATGGAAGTAGGGATTTGAATTTGAAGATACTTGTGACGCCGACATCATTTTTAAAACCGGGCAATGCGAAGGCCAAGGAAATGATCGAAGCCTTTGCGGACGAGGTCGTGTACAATGACCTGGGACGGCCGCTGAAGGGCGGCGAGATACTGGAGCGTCTTGCGGGTGTGGACGGATACATCGCGGGGGTGGATTATATCACCGCCGATGTGGTGGAAAAGATGCCCGCGAGCGTGAAGGTGATTTCGCGCTACGGCGCGGGCGTGGACCGTGTGGACATACCGGCCTGCACGAAAAGGGGCATCGCCGTGACGAGTACGCCGGGCGCGAACGCGGTGGCGGTATGCGAGCTGGCGTTCGGCCTGATGCTCGCCGCGGCGCGGAACATCCCGAAACTGCACGCCGCGGTGGAGGGGGGCGAATGGCCCCGGAGCGAAGGCGTTGAGCTTTACGGCAAAACGCTGGGCATCGTGGGGCTGGGCGCCATCGGCAGGAACCTGGCAAAACGCGCCGTTGCCTTCGGCATGGCCGTGCAGGCGTATGACCCGTATTTTGACGATGCGTTCGCAAAGGAGAAAGGGGTCAAAAAGGCTGAGTTGGACGAAGTTCTGTCCTCCTCCGATTTTATCTCGCTTCATGTTCCGCTCAGCGATTCGACCCGGCATATGATCGATGCGGAGCGCATCGGAAGGATGAAAAAAGGTGCGGTGATCATCAATACCGCCCGGGGCGGACTGGTCGACGAGGCCGCCGCCGCAACCGCGCTGAAAGACGGCCGGCTGGGGGGCGTGGGGCTGGACGCTTTTGAACAGGAGCCGCTGGCAGACTCTCCTTTAAAGGGACTTGACCGCGTGGTGCTGACGCCGCATACCGGCGCGCACACCGGGGAGGCCGTGCGGAACATGGGCCTGATGGCGGTGGAAAACTGCATTTCCGTTCTGAAGGGCGAAGAATGCAGGTATGTTCTGAACAAACAGAGAGGTTGAACAATGGAAAAATCTGAAGTTTTAAAAAGGCTGACGGACTGCGGCGTG
>JAAZAB010000359.1 GCA_012514555.1 Lentisphaerota bacterium | reverse complement strand
TGACCAGCCTGGCTGTCACGCTAAGCCTTGCCGGGCTCGTGATTCTCATCATTGCCATCCTGGCCGCCCTCGCCGTGGGCGAGCGCGTGGCCCGGCCGCTCGGAGTGATCGGCCGCGTTGCCGGCGACATCGCGCGCGGCGAAATTGCCGCGGCGCGCAAAAGCCTGGAAGCCTTCGATGCGGAGTCCCTCGGGCGCGGGCGCCTGCGCCGCTTCCTCGTTTCGGAGCGCGAGGTGACGGTGCTGATGAAAGCTTTTCGCGAAATGATCGCCGGCCTGGAAACGCTCATCGGCCAGGTCCTGCGCTCCGGAATACAGGTCACCACCTCCTCCACCGAAATCACCGCGGGCGCGCGCCAGATGGAAACCGCGGCCGCCGAACAGTCCGCCTCGGTCAGGGAAGTCACTGAAACCACCCGTGAGATAGCCGGGACCACGGACGGGCTCGTGGAAGCCATGGGCGGCGTGGCCCAGGCCATGGCCCGGACCGCGAACACTGCCGAATCGGGAAGGACCGACCTCAGCCGCATGGAGCAGGCCATGCGCCAGCTCGTCGCGGCAACCGGCTCGATATCCTCCAAGCTGGCAGTCATCAGCGGAAAGGCCAACAAGATTTCCAGCGTCGTCACCGCCATCAACAAGATATCCGACCAGACCAACCTCCTCTCGCTCAACGCCGCAATCGAGGCCGAAAGCGCGGGCGAATTCGGAAAGGGCTTCGCCGTGGTGGCCCGCGAAACAAGCAGGCTCGCGGAACAAACCGCGACAGCCACGCAGGACATCGAGCAAATGGTCCGCGAAATGCAGTCGTCCGTATCCTCGGGCGTAATGGAAATGGACAAGTTCGCCGACGAGGTCCGCAAAAGCGTCGATGAAGTCGCGGCCATCGCCGCCCAGCTCGGCTCGGTCATAGACCAGGTTAAGACCCTCTCGCCCCGGTTCGACCAGGTCAAGGACGGCATGAACCGCCAGGCCGAGGGCGCCCAGCAAATCACCGTAGCCATGAAGCAGCTCTCCGCGGTTGCGCTCCAGACCAGGGAATCGCTGCATGAGTTCGGAAAGGTCGCCGAGGCGCTCAATGAGGCCGTGCAGGGACTGAAAGGCGAAGTGACGCGGTTCAGGATAGGCTGACGCCGCTGTTTGCTCTTGACCCCGGGGCAGCCATTCGTCAGGCTTGGTTCCTGCTGGAGGCCGGAAGGTCCCGATGTTTCAACAAGCCCGGCAACCGGGCGAAGTGGCGCATATAATGGATAAGACGCGGTCATCTGAAAATACGGGGCCTTTGCCCCCCTCCCCTGCCCGGTCCGCGCTGCGCAGCATCCGGTCAAACATCCTGGTCGGCCTCATGCTCGTTTCTCCGCTCGGGCTCACCGTGCTGATAGTGATCTTTCTCTTCACTTCCATCACCGGGCTCCTCCTGCCCAAGTCCGTTCTCGCGCAGCCGCACGCAATTTACTACCGGGCGCTCGCGCTGCTGATAGTGGTGTGCATTCTTTTCCTGATGGGATTGCTCACCCGCAACCTTGCCGGAAAATACCTCTACAAGGCCGCCGACCGGATTCTAAGCCGGATGCCCCTGATCAACACGATCTACCTTTCATTGCGCCAGGTCAGCGAAACCATAGTAAGTTCCAGGAAGCTCCTGCTGAAGCGCGCCGTGATAGTGGAGTTCCCGCGCGTCGGCCTTTATTCGGTGGGTTTCGTCACGAACGACATTCCGCCGGGCGCGCTCAACACGATGATTCCGGGCAAGGCCGGACAGGAATGCGTTCTGGTCTGCGTTCCGACCACGCCGAACCCCACGACCGGTTTTCTGATCATCGTGCCGAAGTCCGACATCATTCCCACAGACATGACCATCGCCGAGGCCATGAAGACGATAATGTCAATAGGCGCCGTTCTTCCCGGGAGCCGGGAGGCGGTTCCGGGGTCCAGCCTGCTGGAGTCGGTCGACCTGTGGGCCGGGGAACACCCGGATGATTGAGAAGGACATCGCCGTCGCGCTCCGGATCGCGCCGTTTTCGGAAACCTCGCGCGTCGTGACCTGGATGTCCCGGAGCCGCGGGCGGATCGCCACGCTGGCAAAAGGTTCGCAGCGCCCAAAAAGCGCGTTCCTTGGCCAGTATGACCTGTTCTATTCCTGCGAGATTCTTTACCATGCCCGCCCGGGCCACGATTTGCACATCCTGCGCGAATGCTCCCCGCTCGATCAGCGCGCGCGATTCCGCTCCGACTGGAAGGCGATGGGCGTCGCATCATACTTCGCCGATGCGGTTCTCCGGACCTGCCTTCCGGAAACGCCGCACGCCGAGGTGTTCGACCTGCTGGGCAGCGCGCTGGACGCTGCCGCGTCGGGCCGGAAGCTGGAGACGTGCCTTGTTTCGTTCGAGCTAAGGCTGCTGCAGGCGCTCGGGCATTCCCCGCGGCTGGCCACCTGCCTGAAATGCAGCAAGCCCATACGCGGCGAGACATCGGCGCGGCCAGGGGCGCCGAGGTTTTCCGCATTTTCCCTGGAAAGGGGCGGCATGCTCTGCGACGATTGCGCAACCGCGGCTGAAAGCGCCGAGCGCCTGTCGCACGACATCGTGGGGCTGCTCCAGTTCTGGCTCGGGGCGGACTCGATGGAGTCGGCGCTGCTGGCCCGGTGCAGCCCGGCCCAGTGGAAAAGCGCCGCCGCCGTGACGGGACTCTTCCTTCAGCGCCATCTCGAACTGCCGCCCGCGGGGCGCAACGCGGCGCTTGATTTGCTCGGGCGCTGACGCGGGCGCGGGGATCACCGGGCAAAAATGAAGAACTTGCGCATCGCGTAATTTATCAGGGCCGATACGACCGCCATCGTCACGTATGCCAGGCTCGTTGACCAGTGGAAAAAGCGAATCTGCACATCCTGCAGGATCAAACCGATCCCGAAGCTGAAGCCGGAAACCAGGTAAAAGAGCGCCACCTCCTTCAGCCAGTGATGGCGCCCCGGATGAAACACCCACGCCTTGTTGACAAGATATGCCACGAGGTTCGACAGCAGGAACGCGATTCCGTTGTTGACGTCGGCCCGGAACGCGCGCGTAGCGTGGTCGAGGGCGGCCGGGGGTGACAGGCCGAGGAGCAGCACTATCGGGTCGGTCGGCTCCAACGCCGGTATGAGTTTCCACGAAAAGAGGAAGAACACCAGCATGTGGGTCGCCATAGCCAGGCAGCCCGCGATTCCGTACTTGACGAACTGAATGAACCAGGATGCCTCGCGGCGGCAAAACTGCTGGAGAATCGAATTCATGTGTTTCCTAGCGCCCCGCATGAAATCCGTTTCGACGGCGCGCTGCGGACCCGCGCTCAGCCTCGGGCCCAATGCCTGATATCTTCCTGGATGGCGGAGACTTCAACGATCGTGCAGGTTTCCTCCCCGGACGCCGTCGGAATCACCGCCGTCTCGCCCGCGCGCCGGCCGGCCAGCGCCTTTGCAAGGCTGGACAGGCACGAGATTACGCCCATTTTTTCATCGCTGTCCAGTTCGCCGAGAATGTGGTGCAGGGTCTCGCTTCCGTCGGAATGACGGATGCGGACCGTCGTTCCCGCGCCCGCAGCGCCGGATCCGGCGCCCTCGAAATCGGTGCCGCGCACCTGGGAGAGCAGAAGCTCAAGCTCGGCCCGGCGCCGCATGAGCAGGTCCTGCGCCTCGCGGGCAGCCTTGTACTCGAAGTTCTCGCTGAGGTCGCCGTAGCTTCGGGCATGCGCTATATCCGCGCTGTTCGCGGGAATATCCTCCAGGACAATCTTGTTCAGCTGCGCCTCCCGCTCCCGCAGGCTGCGGAACGAGCTGAGCCGCTCCGCCGGCCGGGATTCCGGGGCGGCATTCTGCCGCACATCATCCTTGAGCTCGGGAAAGCGGGCTGCAATCGCATCCGCAATCTTCCTGCGCTTCGCGGGCGGCCATGCGCCGGTCGAATTCAGGCGCGCGACCAGCTCTTTCCTGCGGCCTTCCGCCACCCGCTCGAAGGCGCCGACCATCCATGTGTGCTCCTCAACGTGGTCGCGCAGCGCGTTCTTCATGCGGAGCTGGTCGGATACCAGGTCGTCGCGTTCGAGGACGCGCAGAATGTTTTCAAGCAGGATCTCAGGTTGCGCCAGCCCTTCCCCAACGGCGGCATCAATGTTCCGCGCGAACCAGAGCAGGACGCCCGGCGAAGCCTCGCAAAGCGCGGAATCGCGCTTCATCTTGGCGAGCAGCTCCGCGGCGCGCCCGGACTTACCGAGGTGGCTCAGCGCTGCGTTCAGGATGGAGAACGGAAGTTGATTCGAGTTTGCCAGCAGCGCCGAGGCCAGGGCCCCGGCATCGCACCGGCCCAGCAGGTCCAGCATGCCGCTCACGCTGCGCGCGGGAAGGCTGAGCAGAAGCTTCCTGAGCGCGTCCGGCTGCAAGCTTGCGCCGATCCATTCCAATGTGCGCGCCGAGTCCGGAATCCCCAGAGCGTCGGATGCCAGGACGGCGCGGCCGGCCAGGGCCGGCTTGCGCATGCCGGCGCCGATGACGACGAATTCAAGGCGATCCGCGAGAACCGGCCGCGCGGAAGAATCCAGCGCTCCGGGCTCCGATTCACGCAGCAGGGATTCGATCCTGTCCAGTATGCTTGCCATGTCCCGCTCCTCGGCCAGCGCGCGAAACCAGGCGGCGTCGAATGCCCCGCGCTTTTCGACCAGCCGTATGGCTTCGGTGCGCCTGGCCGGGATGTCCACGATTCCCCGCTTCTTCAATTCCTTGCGGGCCGCCTCCCAGAACGTCTTCCACTCCGGCGCCGGAACAATCCGGCCGATGATGCAGTCCTGCAGAGCGGCCGCGGGCATGGGCCCGAACCCCTCCAGCGCCAGCCGCACCACTTCGCCCGGGTTTTCCCTGGCCATGCTTGCCATCCCGCCGGGATCGCGATGCCACCGCGACAGCAGGTGTGTTTCGTCCAGGAGCCGGAGCGTCTCCGCCGCGTAAGCAAGGGAAAGCCTGTGCCCCTTGCGCTTTTCAAAATCAACAAGCACCTTCTTGTTCAGCGCATCCACGCCGAGAACCACGCCGAACCCCCATGTCTTTTCAAAACACAACACGCCCGGCGCCAGCCTTCGCAGGATGCGCAGGCGCCTTGCCGCTTCCTGCAGGGGCACATCCTGCCCGCTGGTGAAACCGCACTCGCGCACGAGCGCCGATCCGGTGGGATCCCGGCGGGCGTCGAAGCATGCCGCAAGGAACTGCTCGCAGGCGTTCCCGATTCCAGGCTCGCCGCGCCGCCGCTCAATGAGCCATTCGACATAATCCAGGACAAGGTCCTCGCCGCCTTTCTTTACCAGCGCTTCCTGCAGCAGGGCGGCCAGCTCGGCCGCCTTCTCATCAAATCCGCCGCGGATCAGGCCGTCAAGATCGGAAAGCGTCGCGCGGTCCCGGCCTTCGGGGTTATCGATGGCGGCGCGAATGCGGGCTTCCGCCGGGGCCGGATCGAAAGACGCGCCGCTGGGCATCTCATCTGTCATCGGGTCGCAAGCCTTTCCTGTGTGTCGTCGTTTGAGCCCTGCCGGCGCTGAACAGGTTTCCATGCGGACGCGCGCCTAATGGCGCGCTGCCGGTCTACCAGTTCTCGCCCAGGAGTTCGAAATAAGCCTGGGGATGGGCGCAAGCCGGGCACACGTCAGGCGCTTTCAGGCCCCTGTGCAGGTATCCGCAGTTGATGCAGCGCCATGCCGCGGCCTTCTTGCGCTTGAACACCCGCCCGGCAGCTATGTTGGCGGCCAGGGCAAGGTAGCGCTTCTCATGCTGCTTCTCGGCCACCGCGATCGCCTCGAAAATATCGGCAATAGCTTTAAAGCCTTCCTTGCGCGCGATCTTCGCGAAGCCCGGGTACATTTCAGACCATTCGTGGCGCTCGCCCGCCGCGGACGCTTTCAGGTTGGCGTGCGTCGTCGCAATCACCCCGGCCGGAAAAGCGGCTTCAATCGCAACGTCCCCGCCCTGGAGGAGCTTGAAGAGGCGCTTGGCATGCTCCTTCTCCTGATTCGCCGTTTCCTCGAAAATCAGGGCGACCTGCACCATGTTGTCCTTGCGCGCCTGCCCGGCGAAATACGTGTAGCGGTTCCTCGCCTGCGATTCGCCCGCAAACGCGGTCAGTATATTGCGTTCCGTGAGACTGCCTTTCAAATCCATGGCCAACTCCTTTTTTCTGCGATCATTTTTCCGGCGAGAACTGATCCTTTCCCACTCCGCATTCGGGGCAAACCCATGTGTCGGGGACCTTCTCAAAAGGGGTTTCCGGCTCAATGCCGTTGTCGGGATCGCCCGTCTTTGGATCGTAAACATAGCCGCACACGTCGCATACGTAACGCATCACAGGTCACCTCCATGGCTACAAAGGGCACCTTCCGTACCCGGATTACTGCCGGATTGCGGAACGGAAAGATACACCGGGTTTTGAATGATATCAAGCTTGATCGCCGTTTTTGTTAATTTCTCCAGGTCTGCTTCAAGAAAGCCGTTATACCGTCTCGCATGGCGCCAGCCATTCGCCGGAACTCCTGCCGCGCAATGCCCGGCATATGAGGATTTTCTCGAAAGGACTTGCAAACCGGCGCGCCGCCCATAATCTAGCGCCCATGTCAACACCAGACCAATCCGCCGGGATGACGATCTCGCTGAACGGCGGGCGCATGATCCACGCCCCGGCCGGCCGGTCGCTGTTTGCGGCGCTTCGCTCAAATGGAATACTTGTTCCCACTGCCTGCGGGGGCAAGGGCGCCTGCGGCCTTTGCAAGGTCCGGGTCCGCGGCGATTCGTCCCCGCTGCAGCCGGCGGAATTGTCCTCCCTGTCAGGCGGCGAACTTGCCGACAACGTGAGGCTGTCCTGCCAGGTAAAGCCCGTGAATGACATCTGCGTCGAGCTTTCGACGGACGTGCTTGCGGCCCGCGAATTCAAGGCGACGGTTGAAAGCGTTCTGAACCTGACGCATGACATCAAGGAGGTGCGGCTCGCCCTCCTGCCGCCCGGCGCCATCTCGTTCCGGCCCGGCCAGTTCATCGTTTTGCGCATTCCCCCTTACGCATCCAGCCGCTTCGCCGCGTTCAGGCCCTTCTCCCTTGCATCCTCTCCGGCGCGGCCCGACCGGCTGGAACTTCAGATCAGGCGGGTCCGTGGCGGAATTGGAACCACCTATGTTTTCGATCACCTCTCGCCCGGAGCATCCCTTTCCCTGACGGGCCCCTACGGCGACTTCTGGCTGCGCGAGTCCGGACGTGATGTCATTTTCATCGCGGGCGGCTCGGGCATGGCGCCGATACTCTCCATCATCGAGGACATGGCCGACCGCGGAATATCGCGCAAGGCCGTTTTCTTCTTCGGCGCTCGCGCCAGAGAGGACCTTTTCCACCTCGACCGGATCGCGTCCCTGCAAAAACGCCTGCCTGAATTGAGGTTTGTTCCCGCGCTCTCCGCCCCGGCGGCC
This sequence comes from Lentisphaerota bacterium, assembly GCA_012514555.1. Lineage (GTDB taxonomy): Bacteria > Verrucomicrobiota > Kiritimatiellia > JAAZAB01 > JAAZAB01 > JAAZAB01. The sequence continues at coordinate 44,029 of JAAZAB010000359.1, read as the reverse complement.
GGCGACGGCTGGGACGGCGAGCGCGGGCTGATAACCGAAGTGCTTGAGCGCAACGTCCGTTCCGTGGCCGATGTCGAGGCATACCTGTGCGGCAGCCCGGCCATGATCAATGCGTGCGTCGGCCTTCTCCAGCGCAAGGGCCTGTGTGAATCGCGGATTTTTTACGATAAATTCACCTCGTACCGCCTTTGAAAAGGAACCGGGAGCCAATGACTTGTAACCTTAATAAAGGAAGCTTTTCCGATGCATCTCGGGCCCGGCGGATAAGCGATGACTGCGCGATGCTGGACAGGCTCGGGCTGACGCGCGAAATCGTCGCGCGGCGTCTGAGGATGTTCCGCGCCGCCGCGGAAACAGGAATAGGCCGGCCCGTGGGCATCCCCCCCCATTTTGAAGCCGTCATGGACGACGCGCGCGGGCGGCTGCCCTGCCCGTTCGGCGACGCGCGCGCATTCGCCAAGCTCAACACCACCATCAGGAACCTTGCGACGGGCGAAAGCGCGGTTGTCTCGGACCTGGCGCTGCACATGATCGAGGAGCATGGCTGGTTTGGCGACCCGGCCTCGCCCTTCCGCCTGGGGCCGGAACTGCTGGCCCGCATCATGGAGCTTCCATGAACATGGCCGCCGGCGACAGCCCTCTGCGAAACGTGCGCATCGTCCTGGTCCGCCCGATCTACGGCGGCAACATCGGTTCCGTCTGCCGCGTCATGGCAAACATGGGGCTTTGCGACCTTGTCACGGTTGCGCCGAAGAACATCCGGATCGAGGAGGCTGAAACCATGGCCTGTTGGGCACAGGACATCCTGGCAAGCCGCCGGGAGGTTCCGTCCCTGGAGGAGGCCGTCAAGGACTGCGCATGGGCGCTGGGCGCAACGGCGCGGCCCGGGCTGTACCGGCAGCACTGCCGGACACCCCGGGAATGGGCGCCGCGCGTGCTCGCAGCCGCCTCAGCCAACCGGGTCGCCCTGGTATTCGGGCCCGAGGACAGCGGCCTCTCGAACGACGACCTCGAGCGCTGCACGCACGTGGCCCGCATTCCATCCAGCCCGGAGTACCCGTCCCTGAACCTGTCGCACGCCGTTGCCGTGTTCGCATACGAAATATATGCAGCCTCGGGCCAATTCGAGCCCCCGGCCGAGAGGACGCCGGAAGCCACGGGAGAGCTTCGCGAACGGATGTTCGATTTCTGGCGCAGGGCGCTCCTCAACATCGGGTTCATGGACGAAGAAAAGGCGCAGCACATGATGCTCGGGCTGCGCCGCGTATTCTCGCGCGGACCGCTCACCGTGGACGACGTGAACATTCTCATGGGCGTTGCGCGCCAGACGCTGTGGTGCGCGCGCGAAATGATCAAATGCCGACAGCGCCTGGCCGCGCTCGGTGAGGATTTTCCGCCGCACCGCATCGCCAACGAGGAGACGCCCGGATGACCCCGAAACCGGCCCGCAGGCTCATTCCCTGGCTCCTGGCGGCGCTGCTTGCCGCGGCGGCCGTCGCCGCGCCGATCGTCGCCTGGCGCGCATTGCGCTTTGACAACTTCGCCGTGGTCACCGAGGGCAGGCTCTATCGAAGCGGGCAGCCCAAGCCGGGCCAGCTCGAACGCCTCATCGCCGCCCGCGGCGTGCGCACCGTCCTCAGCCTGCGCGAAACCAACGCGCCCCCGGGAATCATCGCCGCCGAGGAGGATGTTTGCCGGCGAACCGGCGCCCGGCTCGTCAATCTGCCGATGCCCGGAGACGGCCGCGGCGATTTCGAAATGTTTGACAGCGCATTGCGCATCCTTTCCGATCCCGGCTCGCTTCCGGCGCTTGTCCATTGCGCCCGCGGCTCATATCGCACCGGCGCCGTCATAGCGCTCTACCGCATCCTGGTCGAGGGCGTCCCGGAGGAAGACGCCTTCGCCGAAATGCGCCGCTACCGGTTCCGCGAAAATCCCGAAAAGCCGCTGTATCCCTATTTGCGCCAGTACCTGAAAAGTCGTTCGGCAGAGGCGCAGGAACCCTGACGGGTCGGGCGCTATCAAGGCCGGGGCCGCGTTCCGCAAGAAAAAGGCGCGCCGGGAAAAGAGGCGGCGGGCTTCCGGCTCACGCCTGAAAGCGGCAAAAAGGCGCCTGTTTAAATTCTCGCGTTTTTTAACGAAGCCTGTTGACACGGCGGTCCGCTTTATATATAAAACGGCGTTTCGCTTTCGAGCGGGAAAGGCTGGTTCATGAAAACAACATTGGTAAAAGAATCAGATATCAAACATGGATGGGTCCTGGTTGATGCGTCTGAAAAGGTGTTGGGCAGGCTTGCGGTCAAGATTGCCAACGTTCTGCGCGGCCGCGACAAGGTCGTCTACGATCCGCACATGGACACCGGCGATTTTGTTGTCGTCATCAACGCGCGGAAAGTCCGCCTGACCGGCAAGAAGGACGAGAAAAAGATTTACAAATCCTTTTCCGGATACCGGGGCGGGCTCAAGGAGGTCAAGGCTTCCGTGGTGCGCGAGCGCAAGCCCGAGCGGATGATCCGGGATGCGGTCAGGGGCATGTTGCCCAAGAACCGACTCATGCGAAAGGTGTTCGGGCGCCTCAAAGTATATCCGGACGCCGAGCATCCGCATGCGGCTCAAAAACCCCGGCCCGCGTCGTTTTAAGGAGAAAAGGGAGACAAGAAACGTGGCAAAGATCGAAGAATTCGTGACAACCGGCCGCCGGAAGACTGCGGTCGCATCGGTGCGCCTTTCAGCGGGCGACGGCAAGATGTGCATCAACGGCCGGGAATTGAAAGACTACTTCCCCACCGTGTCGGTCAGAAATTTCATCCTTCAGCCGCTCAAGCTCACAAACACCGACGCGAAGTTCGATGTGAAGGCGAAAATCACCGGAGGCGGCGGCGTTGGACAGGCGGGTGCGCTGCGCCATGGGATTTCCAGGGCCCTGATCCGCGCGGACGCGTCCCTGCGTGAAGTTCTCAAGAACAGCGGGTTCCTCACGCGGGATTCCCGCAAAAAGGAACGCCAGAAATCAGGCCAGCCGGGAGCGCGCAAGCGGTTCCAGTTCTCCAAACGTTGATCCCCACCCGGCCCTGGCCGGCCGGGGCCGAAAGGCCTTTTGGCGGCTGAAGCGCCGGGCCGCGCCTCTTGTTTCCGTGCTTTCATTTGCCGGAATTCAATGGCCCGGACGACCTGGGAGCAGGCGACACATGAAATCCAAGCTGCAGTGGCTCGACTCGGGCGGCGTCGCCAGCCCGGCCGGCTTTCGCGCATCCGGAATTCATTCAGGAATCAAGAAGAAAGCCGGCGCCATGGATCTGGCCATGCTGGTTTCCGACAAACCCGCAGCCGCGGCAGGGGTTTTCACCCTCAACCTGGTAAAGGCGGCGCCCGTTTTGTTCTGCAAGCGGCGCCTGGCCGGGAAAAAGAAAATCCGGGCCGTGGTGATCAACAGCGGCTGCGCAAACGCCTGCACGGGCGCGCGCGGGCTGAGCGATGCCGGGCGCACCGCCGCGCTGGCGGCGCGCGCGCTGGACCTGGACCCGAACTCGGTGCTGGTGTGCTCTACAGGCACGATCGGGAAAAAGCTGCCCATGGCCGCCATCGAACAGGGGCTTCCGAAGGCGGCATCCGCGCTTTCAGAGCGGGGCGGCCATGACGCGGCCCGGGCGATCATGACCACGGACACCCGGCCGAAGGAAGTTGCCGCGCGCATTGTTGTGAACGGGCGTACCGTGACGATAGGCGGCATGGCCAAGGGCGCAGGCATGATCCATCCGAACATGGCGACGCTTCTGGCGTTCGTCACCACCGACGCCGCGGTAGCGCCTTCGGCGCTGGGCCGTTGCCTCAAGGCGGCGGCGGACCGCAGCTTCAACTGCATTTCCGTGGACGGCGATCAAAGCACCAACGACACTCTTCTCCTCCTGGCCAACGGCGCCGCGGGCAACCGCCCGCTCGGGCCGGGGCACCCGGCCTGGAACGCGTTTTGCCGCGCGGTCGGGGAAGTGTGCCGGAAACTGGCGCTCATGATCGTTCGCGACGGCGAGGGCGCCACCAAGGCGGTGACAATAAGGATAAAGGGCGCGCCCGATGAGCGCCAGGCTAGGGCCGCGGCCTTCGCGGTTGCCAATTCCCTCCTTGTTAAAACATCCTGGTTCGGCGCCGATCCGAACTGGGGGCGCGTCCTGGCCGCCCTTGGCAGGTCGGGATGCAAGTTCAGGCCTGATCGCGTCGACATCCTCTACGAAGACTTGCTTGCCGTTTCCCGCGGACAGCCCGCGGCCTACAGGGAAAGCGCCTTGCACGCCCTGATTTCAAGGCCGGAGTTCACAATCACCGCAAACCTCCGCGCCGGCGCAGCGGAGTTCACGGCCTACACATGCGACTGCTCCGAGGAATACGTCCGCATCAACGCCTCGTACATGACCTGAACGCAATGAAGAAGATCATCCAGAAAGCCGGGGTGCTGATCGAGGCCCTGCCTTATTTTCAGCAGTTCCGCAACGAGACCGTCGTCATCAAGTTCGGCGGATCGGCCATGGAGGAGAAGAAGAACGAAGACAGCATCCTCACGGACATCATCTTCATGGAGTGCGTCGGAATGAAGCCCGTGATAGTCCACGGCGGCGGCAAGGCCATATCGAGGCGGATGAACGCCGAGGGCATCCACCCGGCCTTTGTCAAGGGCCGGCGCGTCACCGACAAGGCCTCCATTAGAATCGTCGAAACGGTGCTCAACAATGAGCTGAATCCGGGGCTGGTAAAAACCCTGTGCGCGAACGGCGCGCGCGCCCGCGGACTGCGCGGCCAGGATTTTATCAAGGCCGAGAAGCATTTTGAAAAAGACGAGCACGGCCAGCCGATCGATTTGGGTTTCGTGGGCGTTCCGGCGGAGGTTGACCCGGAGCCCGTCCTCGACTGCCTGCGCAGGGGCGTGATTGCCGTCATAACCCCGATCGGCATCGGCCCGGACGGGAACGCCTACAACATAAACGCGGACGATGCCGCGGCTGCGGTGGCGTCCGCCATAAAGGCAAAAAAACTGGTTTTCCTGTCCGATATTCCCGGGCTCCTGAAGAATCCGAGCGACCCCGATTCGATCTTTTCAACGCTGAACGTCTCGGAGGTGAAGCGGCTCGTCAAGAGCGGCGTGATTGACGGCGGAATGCTGCCAAAGGTCAACGGCGGAGTCAGGGCGCTGGCTCCCGGCGTTTCGAAGGTTCATATCATTGACGGGCGCGTGCCCCACTCGCTGCTGCTGGAAATTTTCACAGACAAAGGCATAGGAACGGAGATTGTGCACCATGACAGAAAATAGCGAAGTCGCCGAACTTTTCTCAAACTACGTGATCCCCAACTACGCGCGAAAGCCCATCGCGTTCGTGCGCGGCAAGGGCACCCGCGTGTGGGATTCATCCGGAAAGGTCTATCTTGATTTCCTGGGCGGCATAGCGGTGCAGGGCGCCGGGCACTGCCATCCGGAAATCACAAAGGCCATACAGGCGCAGGCCGAAAGACTGGTTCACGTATCGAACCTGTACTGGACGGAAAACCAGGGGCTCCTGGCCAGGGAATTGTCCGGCCTGTCCCTCAAGGGCAAGTGTTTCTTCTGCAATTCCGGAGCGGAGGCCAACGAGGCGCTGATCAAGCTCGCCCGGTACTGGGGCCGCGAAAAGGGGAAGTTCGAAATCGTGTCCATGAAGAATTCATTCCATGGCCGCACACTGGCCACGCTCTCCGCCACGGGCCAGGCCAAGGTTCAAGCCGGTTTCGAGCCCCTGGCGCCGGGCTTCGTCTACGCCGATTTCAACAACCTCGCGTCCGTCCGCGACGCCGTTACGGAGCACACGGCCGCGGTGCTGGTGGAGGCGGTGCAGGGCGAGGGCGGCGTTATACCCGCGCAGCCGGACTTCATGAAGGGCCTGCGCGAGCTCTGCGATGAAAAGGGCATCCTTCTCCTGTGCGACGAGATCCAGTGCGGCATGGGCCGCACCGGCAGCTGGTTCGGATTCCAGGCCTATGGAATTGAGCCCGATGCGATCTCGCTGGCAAAGGGGCTCGGCAATGGGTTCCCGATAGGCGCAATCGTGACGAAGCCCGGCCTTTCCGACGTGCTGCAGCCCGGAACGCACGGCAGCACTTTCGGCGGCACGCCCCTGGCCTGCGCGGCCGCGCTGGCGACAATCAGCGTCATCAGGGGTGAGAAGCTCGTCGAGCGCGCGGCGGCGGCCGGAGAAAAGTTCCAGTCCCCTCTGAAAGCCATGGTCGGCAAACACGCGCACCTCGCCGAAGTCCGCGGCGCCGGCCTCATGGTCGGCCTCGTGCTGGACCAGCCCGCAAAGGACCTGGCGGACAAGCTCGTCGATATGGGCCTGCTCTGCCTGGCCACTGCCGGGAACGTTATACGCTTCCTCCCGCCGCTCAACGTGAAAGACAGCGAGATCGAGGACGCGCTGGACATCATCAACGACGCCTTCGACGAATGGAACGGAACCGCCGCTCCCGAAGAGGAAGCCAAGCCTGCCGATGCCTGAACCCTGACCGGTTCCGGATGCGGGCGCAGGCGCGGCGGAACGGAAATGCCATGCCGTACTTGAATCCAGACGTGGTGTACGTTCCCTCGGCCGCCATCCGCAGGGCGGCGCGAGAGTTCCCCACCCCGTTCTTCCTGTACGACGAGAAGCGCCTGCGCCGCAACTGCCGGATTTTCCGGGAGGCCTTCTCAAAGTATTTTTCCTCGTTCGAGCCGCTTTACGCGGTCAAGGCCAACGCCAATCCGGCGATCCTTAAGATCATTTTTTCCGAGGGCTTCGGGGCGGACGCGTCCAGCGAGGCCGAGGCGTGGATCACGCGGCGACTGGGCGGCCGCGGTATGTACACCGGCAATTACACCACTGCTTCCGAGTTCCGGTTCGTCAGGAAAACCGGTCGCTTTCTGCTCAATCTTGACGACATCAGCATGTTGCCGACCGTCAAAAAAAACGGCGTTCCGGAGTTCCTTTCGTTCCGGGTCAATCCGGGAATCGGAAAGGGCGGCATGAAGAGCCTGTTCCTGGCCGGACCGGAGGCGAAGTACGGCGTTCCGCCATGGGACATCGTTTCCGCCTACCGGCTCGCCGCGCGCATGGGCGTCAGGCGCTTCGGCATGCATGCCATGACCGGCAGCAACGTCCTGGACGAGGAATACTTCAGCCAGGTCGCGATGAAGATGCTGGAAATCGCCGCCAGCCTCAAGAGCCGCGCGGGCATTGAACTGGAGCGCATCAACATCGGGGGCGGCTTCGGCGTACCTTACCGGCCCGGCGAAAAGAACCTGGACCTGGACAAGGCGGCCAGGGGCGTTCGCAAGGCTTTTGACGGGCAGTGCCGCAAGTTCGGCCTCAAGGAGCCGATTCTGATGGCCGAGCCCGGAAGGTTCATTTCCGCGAACATGGGCTGGCTCGTCGGAACCGTCCACGTGATCAAGCGCGGCTACAAGGTTTTCGCCGGCATTGACGCGGGCATGAACGACTTGCCGCGCCCGGCAATCTACGACGCCTACCACCACGTGTCAGTCCTCGGCAAAAGCCGGGCCGGCCGGCGCGAGCGCGTCAGCGTTGTAGGGCGCCTGTGCGAGAACAACGACCAGTTCGCAAAAGACAGGCTTCTCCCGGCGATCCGAGTCGGAGACCTTGTCGCCATTCACAACGCCGGCGGGCATTCCTATGCCATGGGGCACAACTACAACAACCGCCTGCGCAGCGCCGAGATACTGCTGACGCGGCAAAACCGCCTCGTCCTTATACGCCGCCCGGAAACCATTGCGGACCTTTTCAGGACCGCCAATATCCCGGACTGAACCGGCGCCGCAGCCGCGCAGGCCGCCCTTCCCGCCGATGTTCGTGGTTGCAGCCGGCGTTCAATCGTGTATTCTTCCCTGCGCGTAACTACAGTAGCCTGAACCCTGTCTACCTGAGTAGTAACCCCTGCGCAACCGGAGAAACTGGCGGCATTTGAAAGGACTCGATCATGGCGGAAAAGACGGCGTCGGCAAAGACAGCGATAACCCCCACCCGTACCGAGGATTACCCCGAGTGGTACCAGCAGGCGGTGAAGGCGTCGGACCTGGCCGAGATTTCGCCGGTGCGCGGGTGCATGGTGATCAAGCCCTGGGGCTATGCGATCTGGGAAAACATGCAGCGCGCGCTCGACGCCATGTTCAAGGCCACGGGCCACAAGAACGCCTATTTCCCGCTGCTCATTCCCATGAGCTTTCTCCAGAAGGAGGCGGCGCACGTGGAGGGGTTTGCCAAGGAATGCGCCGTGGTGACGCACCACCGCCTGCAGGCCGGCGCGGACGGAAAGCTCTCGCCGGCATCGCCCCTTGAAGAGCCTCTGGTCGTCAGGCCTACGTCCGAGACCATCATCGGCGCGATGTTCGCAAAGTGGGTGCAGTCGTACCGGGACCTTCCGCTGCTGATCAACCAGTGGGCAAACGTCCTCCGGTGGGAGATGCGGACCCGCCTGTTCCTGCGGACAACGGAGTTCCTATGGCAGGAGGGGCACACTGTCCACGCCACCGAGCAGGAGGCGCGCGAGGAAACGCGGCGCATGCTGGACGTATACGCCGATTTCGCCCAGAACCACATGGCCATGCCGGTCATCAAGGGCGAGAAGACGGACGCCGAGCGCTTTCCCGGCGCCGTGGCCACATTCTGCATCGAGGCCATGATGCAGGACCGGAAAGCCCTGCAATCCGGAACATCGCACTTCCTGGGCCGGAACTTCGCCCGCGCCTCGGAAATCAAGTTCCTCGACGCGAACGGCAGGGAAGACTATGCGTGGACAACGTCCTGGGGCGTGTCTACGCGCCTTATCGGGGCGATGGTGATGACCCACGGCGACGACGACGGCATAATCGTTCCGCCGCGCCTTGCGCCGGCACACATGGTGATTTTGCCCGTGATAATGAAGGACGTTTCCAGGGAGGATGTGCTCGAATACTGCCGGAGCCTGGCCGCCGAGCTCAGGGCTGTCAGCTATCACGGCCGGCCGATCGAGGTGGAAATAGACGCCCGCGAAGGCCGCGGCGGCGACAAGGTCTGGAACTGGGTCAGGAAGGGTGTCCCGGTCAGGATCGAGATCGGCCCGCGCGACATCGCCGCCGGCGCCGTTTTCTTTGCGCGCCGCGACAGGCCGCACAGGGAAAAAACGAGCATGCCCAGGGCCGAGTTCACGGCCAGGGCGTGCGAAATCCTGGACGACATCCAGAAATCCCTGTTCGAGCGGGCCCTGGCGCTCCGGGAAAAGCACACCGTCAGGATCGACACGAAGGATGATTTCTACAGATTCTTCACGCCCGCCAACCCGGACAAGCCGGAGATTCACGGCGGGTTCGCGCTCTGTCACTGGAGCGGGGAGGCTGACGTCGAAGCGCAGGTCACGGCGGACCTGGGCGTGAGCATCCGCTGCATTCCGCAGGACGCGCCCGAGGAGGATGGCCGCTGCGTAATCAGCGGAAAGCCGAGCCGGCGCCGCGTGATCTTCGCAAAGTCCTATTGAGGCAGCCATGCGCTCGGAGTCAAACGCCTTTCCGGATGCGACGCCCGGCGGCAGATTGATTGCGCCGTTCATCGACCACACGCTGCTCAAGCCGGACGCCGCGGAAAAGGACGTGGTCCGCGTCTGCCGCGAAGCGCGGCATTACGGGTTCGCGGCGGTCTGCGTCAATCCGTTCCGGCTCCGGCTCGCGGCCTCCGAGCTCAAGGGTTCGCCCGCGGCGCCTTGCACGGTCGTGGGATTCCCTCTGGGCGCCGGCCTGGCCCTGACCAAGGCCCGCGAGGCGGAAGCGGCCGTGGGCCAGGGCGCGATGGAGCTCGACATGGTGATGTGCATTGGCGCGCTCAAGGACGGCGACCGCGCCCACGTGGCCGGGGATATACGCGCCGTCGTCTCCGCGGCATCCGGGCGCCTGGTCAAAGTCATCCTGGAAACCCACTTTCTTACCGACGACGAAAAACGAACAGCCTGCCTCCTGGCCGTCGAGGCGGGCGCGCATTTCGTCAAAACCTCCACCGGCTTCCTGGGGGGCGGCGCGACTGTCGCGGACATACGCCTGATGCGCCGGGCAGTGGGCCCGCAATTCGGCGTAAAGGCCAGCGGCGGCGTGCGGACCGCCGCCGAGGCCAGGGCCATGCTGGAAGCGGGCGCAAACAGGATCGGGACCAGCGCCGGGGTGGCGCTGGCAACCGGCTGATCGGATTATGCGCACCCTTCTCATCATCCTGGACTCGGTGGGAATCGGGGCCGCCCCGGACGCGGCCGATTTCAACGACGCAGGCGCCGCCACTCTTCAGAACACCAGCGAGGCGGTGGAATCGCTGGCCCTGCCTGTGCTCGGCCGTATGGGGCTGGGCAACATCCCCGCGCTCATCCCCGGCGGCCGCCCAATACGCGGCGTGCCTCCGGCGCGAGCGCCGTCGGCCTCGTTCGGCGCCATGCGGGAAGTGTCCCGCGGCAAGGACACCACAACCGGGCATTGGGAAATAGCCGGGCTCCTGATCGAGCGCCCGTTCCATATCTTCCCGGCCGGGCCCCCCTCGTTTCCTGACGAACTGGTCTCGGAATTCGAGCGCCGCACCGGCCGCCGCCTGATCGGGAACAAGGCCGCCAGCGGCACGGCTATCATTGACGAGCTGGGCCCAGAACAGCTCAGGACAGCCGCATTGATCGCCTATACCAGCGCCGATTCCGTGTTCCAGATAGCGGCCCACGAGGAAATCATCCCTCCTGGCGAGCTGTACGCCGCCTGCCGCGTGGCGCGCGAGCTCTGCGTTCCGCTGCGCGTCGGGCGCGTCATCGCCCGCCCCTACGTCGGACGCCCCGGCTCGTTTCAGCGCACGGAAAATCGCCGTGATTTTTCGTTCCCCCTTCCGGCGCCAACCATTCTGGAACACCTGGCATCGGCCGGAATCCCGGTGCTGGCCGTGGGCAAGATCGAGGACATCTACGATCATCGCGGCATAAGCAAGTCGTGGCACACGGGCAACAACCGCGACTCCCAGGCCCGCGTTCTCGAACTGGTCCGCCAAAACGCGGGCGGCCTTGTGATCGCGAACTTCATCGATTTCGACATGCTCTACGGGCATCGCCGGGACCCCGCCGGCTATGCCCGGGCCCTGGAGGAAACCGACAGCTTCTTCGGCGCGCTTCTGCCCCTGCTGGCGCCCGGGGACCTGCTGCTCATAACCGCCGACCACGGAAACGATCCCACGTTCCGCGGCACTGACCACACGCGGGAATACGTGCCGCTGCTCGCATACCAGCCCGGGATCGCGGGCAAATCCCTTGGCGTGCGCCACGGGTTCTACGATGCCGCCCAGACACTGGCGCGCCGGTTCGCTCTGCCCCCAATGCCCCACGGGATTTCCGCGCTCGACTTCCCGGCCCCGGCTTAAATGGGGCGCTGCATTTTTCTTAATTTTCTTGTTGACCCGGCTTCATACAATGAAATATAAGAGAGCCCGGTCTTCATTTCCGGATAACGGAAGGATCGATGCGACAGGGGTCGGCGTGTTGTTGCCGGCATTCGGTGCCGCGGGTCCGCCGCTCCGCGGAATGGGACTGAATAAGGCTGGAGGAGCGGTTAGATGAACATTTACGTTGGAAATCTGTCGTGGTCGACAACCGAGGATGAACTGCGGCAGGAATTCGAGGCCCATGGCCAGGTTACCTCGTCCTCGATCATCATGGACAAGGTGACGGGCAAATCCCGCGGATTCGGGTTTGTCGAGATGGCCAATGACGCGGAAGGCAAGGCGGCCATTGAGGCCCTGAACGGCAAGGAATTAGGGGGTCGCGCCCTTCGCATCAACGAGGCGCGCCCGCGCGCTGACGGCAACGGCCGCCCGCCGCGCCGCGATTACTGATCGCAATTCCGTAAAACAAAAGGACTCCACCGCCAAACGGCTGTGGAGTCTTTTTGTTTTAGGTATAAGAATATCCAAACGCTGGAAACAGGCCTTCGCCCGGGGTTAACCGCCCGCGACGGTCAGCATTTCCACCAGGCGCCTGATTTTTTCGCTCTTTTCGAGCGCCTCCTGGCGGCGATTCCGCTGAACCTGGACCACGTCTTCAGGCGCCTTCTTGATGAACGACACGTTGTTCAGCTTGCGGTCGATCGCGGCCATGTCGCCGGCGATCGCCTCGAGCTGGGCGTTGAGCTTGAGCAGCTCGGCCCGGATATCGACCAGCCCCTCGATGGGCATGAATATGGCGCCCAGCTTGCTCATGCCGCCGGGCATTACCTTGCCCGGAGCCAGGCCCTGATCGATCGTGAGTTCGCCGGCCCTGAGAAGCGAGGCGATTGAATCCCGCTCCGCCTCCAGGCGGAGCGCATCCTCCCCGGAAGCGGGCTTTATGAGATAGGTGATTTTCCGGGATGCCGACAAGCCGTAATCCGCGCGGAGCATCCGCCCGATGCGGATGAGCTCGTGTTTCTGTTCGACATAGGCGGCGGCCGTGGCCGCGCCTGTCACGGCCGGCCATCGTTCGAAATCCTTCTGGTCCGGCCAGGGGGCGCGCATGATGAAGTCGCCTTCTTTTCCGTAGCCCATCGCATGCCAGAGCTCCTCGGTCTGGAACGGAATGAAGGGGTGCAGAAGCTTCAGCGAAACGGCAAAGGCGTAATGCATTACCTTCAGCACCTCTGCCTTGCGCGCGGCGTCGTCACCGTTCAAGGCTGTCTTGGCATACTCGATGTACCAGTCGCAGAACTGGTGCCACACGAAGTCGTACAGGTCGCGCGCCGCGTCGCCGAAGCGGAAGGATTCCAGGCTTTCCGTCACGGACCCCACCCGCTCACGAAGGGAGTACAGGAGATGGAGGTCGTCGCTGGCCAGGAAAGCCGGATTGAGATCGGGGGCGTCGAACTCCCCGGGGCCGTCCCCGGAATGCAGCCGCATGAAGCGTGCGGCGTTCCATATTTTTGTCAGGAAATTGCGGCCGATCTCGAACTTGTCTTTTGAAAGGTGGATGTCCTGGCACACCGCGGCGACCATCATGAGGCTGAACCGGAGTGCGTCGGCGCTGGTGTCCCGGATGACATCCAGCGGATCGTTGGAATTGCCCAGGCTCTTGCTCATCTTCCGGCCCTTGTCGTCGCGGACGGTGCCGTGGATGTAGACGTTCCTGAAGGGAATGTCGCCCATGAACTCCATGCCGGACACGATCATCCGTGCGACCCAGAAGAAGATTATTTCCGGGGCGGTCACGAGGCTGTCGGTCGGGTAATAGCGCCTGAGCTCGGGCGTATCGTCCGGCCAGCCGAAGGTGCTGAAGGGCCACAGCCAGCTCGAGAACCACGTGTCGAGAACGTCGGGGTCCTGGCGAATCCTGGCGGAGGAGCAGGACGGGCACGACGCCGGGGTCTTCTTGTCGACCCATTCGCCGCCGCAGTCGTCGCAATAGTAAACCGGAATGCGGTGGCCCCACCATATCTGGCGGGAAATGCACCAGTCCCGGATGTTCTCCATCCAGTCCATGTACACCTTTGTCCAGCGCTCGGGCACGAACCGGATCCGCCCATCCTTGACCGCTTCAATCGCGGGCCTGGCCATCGGCTTCATGCGCACGAACCACTGGAGGGAAAGGCGCGGCTCGACGACCGTGTCGCACCGGTAGCAGTGGCCGACCGCGTGCGCGTGATCCTCGGCCTTGACGAGCAGGCGGGCATTCTCCAGGTCCTCCAGGACGCGCTTGCGGCACTCGAATCGGTCCAGCCCGCGGTAGGCGCCGGCCTGGTCGTTCATGGTCCCGTCCTCGTTCATCACGTTGACGGGCTGAAGGCCGTGGCGGCCGGCGATCGCGAAATCGTTCGGGTCGTGCGCGGGCGTGACCTTGACCGCCCCGGTCCCGAACTGGGGGTCCACGAAATCGTCGGCAATCACCTCGATCACGCGTCCGGTCAGGGGCAGGGAAAGCTTTTTACCGACGAGGGCGGCATGGCGCTCGTCGCGCGGATTCACTGCCACGGCCACGTCCCCGAACATCGTTTCGGGGCGCGTGGTGGCAACCACGACGTGCTTTTTCTGCCTGCCGGCGACCGGGTAACGCACGTAGTAAAGCTTGGCGTCGAGATTCCTGTGCTCGCTCTCCTCGTCTGAAAGCGCGGTCCGGCAGCGCGGGCACCAGTTGATGATATAGTTGCCGCGGTAGACAAGCTTCTTCTTGTAAAGGCGCACGAAGACTTCGGCGACGGCGTCGCTCAGTCCCTCGTCCATCGTGAAGCGCTCGCGGTCCCAGTCGCAGGAGGCGCCGAGCTTCTTGAGCTGGCGGATGATGGTGCTGCCGTATTTCTCGCGCCATTGCCAGACGCGCGCCACGAACGCGTCGCGGCCGAGCGCGTCGCGAGTCTGGCCCTTTTCGCGCAGGGCGCGCTCAACCACGTTCTGCGTGGCGATTCCCGCGTGATCCGTGCCGGGCACCCAGACCGCGTTGCGCCCCTGCATCCGGCGCCAGCGCACCAGCACGTCCTGTATGGTGTTGTTCAGGGCATGGCCCATGTGCAGGATGCCCGTCACATTCGGCGGGGGAATGACAATTGAGTAAGGCTCGCCGCCATGCCCGGGGTCCGCGCTGAACGCCTTCGAGGTCATCCACCGCGCGTACCACTCTTCCTCGACGGACGCCGGGTCGTAGTTCTTGCCGAGCGGCTTCATTTCCCCTCCCCGTCAGGCGCCTTGGGTTTCCGCGCCTTCCGCCCCCGGCTTTCGTCCTTGAAGAGCTTGTATTCCACGCTGTCGACGAGCGCCTCCCAGGAGGCCTCAATGATGTTTTCCGAGACCCCGACGGTGCCCCACGTGTCCTTGCCGTCGCTCGACTCGATGAGCACCCGCGTCTTTGCCGCCGTGGCCTGCTCGGGGTCCAGGATCCGGACCTTGTAGTCCAGGAGCGAGACCTTCTCTATGGAAGGATAGAAGCGCATGAGCGCCCTGCGCAGGGCGCAGTCCAGGGCGTTGACCGGGCCGTCGCCCTCGCCGACCGTGTGCTCGCATTCGCCGTTGACGGTAAGCTTGACGGTGGCCTCCGAGAGGCACGGCTGCGCTTTCCCGCGCTTTTCCACGATGACGCGGAACCCGTCCAGGTCGAAAAAAGACTGGCGCTGCTTGAGCACCTTCTGGATCAGCATCTGGAACGAGGCGTCGGCGGCCTCGAATTCATAGCCCTTGCGCTCGAGATCCTCGAGCTCGCGCAGGACATCCCGAACCTCGGGCGAGGACTTGCTCATCTCCACGCCCATTTCAACGGCCTTGAGCAGGATGTTGCTGCCGCCGGACAGCTCGGAAATCAGGATGCGGCGCTTGTTCCCCACCGCTTCCGGAGCGACGTGCTCGAAGCTAGCCGGGTTCTTCTGCACCGCGTTGACGTGCATTCCGGCCTTGTGCGCAAAGGCGCTCTCCCCGGCATAGGGCGACCGGCGGTCATGCGGAACGTTGAGCATCTCGTCAATCATGTGGGAGACTTTGAACAGGTCCTTGAGCTTCCCCTTGCGCAGGCACTGGCAGCCCATCTTGAGAACGAGGTTGGGAACGATCACGCAGAGGTCCGCGTTGCCGCAGCGCTCGCCGTAGCCGTTCATGGTGCCCTGGACATGCCGTGCGCCGGCGCGCACCGCCTCGATCGTGTTGGCCGTGCTCATGCCTCCATCGTTGTGGCAGTGAATGCCGACCGGACGGCCCATTGCCGAGACGACGGTCCGCGTGATGTCGTATATTTCGTGCGGCAGGCTGCCGCCCCGGGTGTCGCACAGAACCAGAACGTCGGCGCCGGCTTCCGCCGCGGCATGCAGCACCCGGCGCGCGAACGCCGGCCGGTCCTTGTAGCCGTCGAAGAAATGCTCTGCGTCAAAAATCACTTCCTTCCCGTGCTTCTTCAGGTGGCGCACCGTGTCGCCGACCATGGCCAGGTTCTCAGCCTCCGTGGTTCTCAGCACTTCGTCCACGTGCAGCTTCCAGGCCTTTCCGAAAATCGTGATTGTGTCGGCCGCGGATTCAAGAAGCTTGATGGTCCCGGCGTCCTCGGCGACCGGCGTGTTGGCGCGGCGGGTGCTGCCAAATGCAGCGATGCGGGCATTGGCAAGTTTCCTGCGCCTGACAGCCTTGAAAAATTCCATGTCCTTGGGGTTCGACGCCGCGTAGCCGCCCTCGATGTAATCCACGCCAAAGTCGTCAAGGATCTGTGCCAGGCGGAGCTTGCCGACCCCGGAGAGAGACACGCTCTCGCCCTGCATTCCGTCGCGCAATGTTGTGTCGTATACCGTTACTCGCTTCATGGCGAATCCCTTTCATTCCGGCCCTGTCCACGCGCGGCCGCCCGCTATTCGAAATCCTCGATCCGGAACCGCACCGTTGGGGCGCCCACAACGCTCATGGAGTCTATCTCCCGGATCGCCGCCTGAAAAGCGCCTTCGCCGGCATGGTGCGTTATTATGACAACCGGCGCGTGATGCCCCGTTGCCGTCTCCTTTTGCAGCAGGCTCGCGATGCTGATGCCGTGCTTGCCCAGCACGGTTCCTATCTGGCCGAAAACTCCCGGCTTGTCAAGCAGCGAAAGGCGCAGGTAGCAACGCACCCGGGCCTCGCTGATGCCGCGAATGCGGCCATCCTGGCGGAAGGGCACGAAGCCCGGCGCCCTGCGCTTGGAATTCGACACGATGTCGCGCGCAGCATCCACCACGTCGCTCAACACCGCGCTTGCCGTCGAGTCGCGCCCGGCGCCTCGGCCGTAGCACAGCACGTCCCCCACCCCGTCGCAGTTGATTATCACCGCATTGAAAACGCCCTGCACCGAGGCCATCACGTGGTGGACGGGAATGAGCGTGGGGCTGACGCGGATTTCGACGCTGTTATCGATGTCCTTGATTATTGCCAGCATCTTGATCCGGTATCCGAGGTCCGCGGCATATTCGATGTCCACCTTGTTCAGCCCGCGAATGCCCTCCGTCGCGACGGAGTCCATCGGCACGTGAAAGCCATAGGCCAGGGAGGCCAGGATCACCGCCTTGTGGGCGGTGTCGGTGCCGTCGATGTCGAGGGACGGATCGGCTTCCGCATATCCTGCAGCCTGGGCCTCGCGGAGCACGCGGTCGAAAGGCAGGTGCTTCTGCTCCATTCGCGTCAGGATGTAGTTGCAGGTTCCGTTCAGGATGCCGCACAGGCGCAGAATCCGGTTGGAAACCAGGCCCTCCCGCAGGGAGCGTATAAGAGGTATGCCGCCGCCCACGCTGGCTTCGAAGAAGATGTTGGTCCCGTGCCGCGCCGCGAGGCCGAAGAGCTCCTCGCCGTGCTCCGCGAGCAGCGCCTTGTTCGCGGTCACCACCGGCTTGCCCAGGCTCAGGGCCCCGGCAATGACCTTGCGGGCCGCGTCCATGCCGCCCATCAGCTCGATGACGATGTCGACACCGGGGTCCGCAACCGCTTCCATGGCGTCCTTCGTGAGCAGCGCCCTGTCCAGCGCGACGCCTCGGTCCCTGTCCCAATCCAGGTCCGCCACCTTGCGCAGGGCCAGGCGCATCCCGGTTCTCTGCGCGATCAGCACGGCATTCTTCTGGAGCCCGGCCACAACGCCGCCGCCGACGGTCCCAAAGCCGAGCAATCCCAAGCCTAATTCCTTTGTCATACGGCGTCATTCCTGTAGAAAACTGCCTGAAAGCCTCCGCTTTGAAGCGGGCGCGCAGGAAAAGAAGACTACCAAAAAAACCGCCTTACTGCAAGCGATTTCACTTCAAGCTGAACACGCGGTTCGTCCCGCGGTAACGGATAAGGTCAATGCTCACGCGTTTATCCGGGAATCCGACGCCCACGTCGAACCCGTTTTCCCTCGCAACCGCATCCGGGAAAACGGCAGGCTCGTTTGTGACCCCGATCTGCATGACGACAAGGAACCTGGCGTCGGTGGTCGCATCCGGAGCGGTCAGCTCGATCGTCGTCCACGGGCTTACGCCCCATTCGGGATCGGCATCGGCGTTTTCACGGGTTTCCCATGACCAGCGCGCGGTCTCCGGCAGCAGCATGCGGATGGTCAACACCGCCCGGCCCCGGGCGAGCCGGAGCGTGCGCTCGTCCACCCTGCTGACCCCGGCCGTGGTGTGCAGGAGCCACTGGAACCTGGATGGAGTCGCGGTCCCGAGATGATCGAACACAAACAGCAGGCCGGGCCGCAGCCAGAAAAGCTGGCGGGTGAAATCCCGGAGCAAGCCCGGGTCGTATGCGGGGGCGGCATCGCCGATGATGTAGTCGTAGTAATCCGTGTGCTCCGCGAGCAGCAAGTCCGCGGCGCGCCTGCGCGCGAATGCGGCCCTGCCCTTGAACCATTCCGACCCCTCTCCGGTCTGGCCCCGGCCGTTGACAAGCACGGTATTGTGATTGGCCGTGCGTTTCAGGCGGCTGGGGCCGGGATGAGTGATCAGGTGTTCGCCCGCGGCGAAGAGGACGAAGCTGTTTGCGTCCGGGTGGGCGTGGCCGAGGCCAGGAAACGGGCGCCCGCCCTGCCGGAGTTTCCGGCCGCCGGCTGGCGAGCACTTGAACCCGAGCACGGTTTCGTCCCCGCGCCAGGAATCGCGGGCAAGGTGGATGCCCCAGTTCGGGAAGGTGCGCGCCGCGGGCAGGCCCGACCAGTCCTGCCTGGGATTTTCCGGGTTGAACCAGAGCGCGTAGAGCCAGGGCGCGGAGGAGTCCCCGTCAAGCTGCCCTGCCATGAACTGCGCGGCAAGCTCCTGGGCCACGGGATCGCCGTACAGGCAGGCAATGCGCGCGAAAAGGTAGCCTGGCCCGTACCATGAATGCCGGGGCGAATCCCCGAACGAAAGGATCATGTCGTCCTGCTTCCACGCGCCGCGGGCAATTGTGTGGCGAAGGAACGCCTCGGGGAATGCGCGAATCCATGATTCGGGCCGGGCTGAAACCTGGATCAGCGGAACGGCGGCCGCGTAATACTTGAGGATGTATTCGAGCGCATAGCCTGCGTAGGCAACGCCTTCCGGGGAAATGCCGTCGTCGGAGAAAGACCTTGCGCACAGCTCGATCTCGCGGTTGCCCTGCCGGATCCAGCCGGCTGCGGCCCTGCTGTCGCCGTAGCAGGCAAGCCCGGCAACGGCAAGGCAGGCGGCATCCACGATGCGGTGGTTGTTGAGCATCGGGAAACGTCCGGCCATGCCGGACAGCGCCTCGGCGCCGGCGCCTATGGTGTTGAGTAGGATCGTTTTTTCATGAGCCGTCAGCTCGGCGTAAAGCCAGTCGTAAGCCAGGGCAAGGGCAAAGATCGTTTCGGCTATCTCGATGTCCTCGTGGCGCTCAACGTCGAGGCGAAGGCTCAGGTCGGCTGCCAGGCGCCGCGCCTTGTCCAGGTGCTCCTGGCGGCCGAACAGTGCCCATGCGAGCGCTTGGGGCGGAATGCCGCGAGCCTCCTGGCGCAGATCCTCCAGGCCCGGCGCAGGCGGCGCGCGGCCGGCTTCATTCTCAAGGTATCTCGTCAGCGGCGCGAATGCGCCTCCGGCGTTGGTGACCGCCCGCGCCCTGAGTTGGGCCAGGGCGGCCGCGTCCATGTAAATTCGCGGGTGCGCAAGGGGGTTCCGGCCCAGCGCCGAGCGCTCCAGGTTCAAATAGCGCCCGGAAATCGCGCCGGCCGGCCGCAGGAGCGCATGGAACTTCGGCAGGATCACGGCGCCGGCCAGCAGGATGGCAATGGCGCCGGCCGCGCGCTTCCAAAAGGACGGCGAAAATGACGCCGCGCCCGGCCCCGGATGCTGAAGTGCATCGTCATGCTGACACCATGCCATCGCAAGCCAGAGCATTTCGGAATATGGAAAGCTGTTCAACATCAGTCCGGGCATCAGCCCGATAAGCGCGAAGGGCGCCGCGTCAATGCCGGAGCTGCTTTTTTTTCGGAGCGCCGCGCGCCGCATGCCGGCGAGAAGGCTGATCGCGATCCCGGCGGCCATGGCCAGCCCGGAAAAGATTCCGGCTTCCGCCGAGAGTGCGAGGATGGTGTTGTGGGCGTCGTTGCGCTGGTGGTAATCCAGGGCTGCCGACTCCGGCTTGAACTCGTCGAAGCGTTCCGCAAATGTTCCAAGGCCCACGCCGGCGAGGGGATGCGCCCTGGCCATTGCCAGGGCGGCCTGCCAGGAATGAATGCGTCCCCGGTCATAGCCCTGGGGCGCGGTGGCGCGGAACCCGAGGGCCTGCCGCCCCTCGTGCGGGAGAATGACAAGCGAAGCCAGCAGGCCAAGGGCCAGGATGCCTGAAAGCCAGGCCCGTCCGCGGCCGGCCGCGAGAAAGGCCGCGCTCATCAGCGCAAGCCCGAGCCACGCCGAGCGGGAAAAGGTCAGGAACATGGCAGCCGTTTCGGCCGCGCCAACCAGCGCGAGCGCCACGCGAAGAGGCTTGCGCCCCGTATGAAGCAGCAGGCCGAACCCGGCGGCAAAGGCGCCCAGCAGGAAGAATCCAAGCTCGTTCGGGTGCGAGAACGCGCCCGATGCGCGGTATATCAAAATCTTCGCGGCATCCGGCGCGGCTTCCACGGGGACCAGGGACTGGTACGGGTCGTAGGTGCCCAGCCCGAAAAGCGTGTCCGCGCAGAGCGTCTGGTAGATGCCCAGCCCGGACATCGCCGCGCCGGCAACGACAAGCGAGACGGCCGCGGCGGCGCGCCCCGCGGGCGAGCTAAGGCAGAAGCGGCCGGCCAGGAAAAGAATTGCCATGGCGGCAAGGCGCAGGCAGCCCAGGGCGCTGACGCCCGGAAAAACGGAATTGACCAGCGAAAACGCGGCCGCGAACAGAAGGACGGCAAGCCATGCGTCCGGGCGCCTGAAAATGCCGGAAAGGCCGGCGCGAAAGGTCCCGGCGAACACGGCGGCAAACAGGATGAACGCCAGCTTCGTCGGCGATATGATGGCCGGCCCGCCGGGCAGGGCGGCATCGCCGAACGGAAGGCTCAGCAGGAAAAGCGAGAAGAACACATTTATGCCCGGCGCAAGCTTTCGGATGGATTGCGAATTCATGCGCGTCCCTTCGGCCGGGCCATGACCCGGGCATATATTCGGGCAAGCTCCGCCGCATTTTGCGCGGCATCGAATCGCCGCGAGACGATCTCGCGCCCGCGCGCGCCGAGCCGCCCGCGCGCGGCCGGGTCGGAAGCCAGCGCGGCAAGGCTGTCAAGCCACCGCGCGGGCTGCGAAAGAGGGATGATGAAACCGGCGGGATCTCCTTCGCCGGCCACGAGCCCGGGCAGCTCGCCCGCCGGCGCCGCGACGATTGGCAGGCCGGCGGCCATGGCTTCGAGCACGCTCACCGGCAGCTCCTCGAACGCGGAAGGCAGGACATAAATGTCGGCGGCCGCCAGCAGGTTCCCGACGTCCCGGCGAAGCCCCAGCATGCGAACGCGCTCCCCGGCGCCGGCCGCACGAATCCGGCGCCCGAGTTCCAGGGCCTGGCGCCCCTCGCCGGCTATGGCAAAGGCCAGGCGCGGGTCAGCGCGAAGCGCGAGGTCAAGCCACCAGAAAAGGTTTTTCTGCGCTTCGAGGCGGGCGCATGTCAGCGCCAGGACGCGGCCGGGCTCCAGGCGCAGTTCATGCCTGAGCGCGGCCCTTGCCCCCGGCGCGGGCGGCGGGAGATCGGGCCCGATCGGGGCGAGGGCAAGCCGCCCGTCCGCCACGCCCCACGCCCGGAGCCGGGCCAGCGTGGCGTTGCCCAGGGCCATCACCATGTCCGCGCGCCTCAGCACCATTGCGTAGACAAGACGCTTCCAGGCGCACAGCGCCTGCGATGCCAGGTGGTCCGTAACCGCCAGCCGCCAGCCGGGGCTGCCCCGCAGGGCGAGCCGGCCCCAGAACGCGCCCGTGAAATCATGCGCGTGCATGATGCCCCTGGGAAAACCAGCCGTCAGGCGGCGCAGGGCGCCGGGCATGGCCGGGTCAAAGCCGCGCCTCTTGTTGAGCAGCGCAGCGGCGCAGCCGGCCGCCTCGATCTCCGGGCGCGCCGGGCCGTCGCCGTGGAAAGAAACAACGCCGTGGCGGAATGCGCCGGCGGGGCTGTGCCGGGCAATGGCCGCAATGATCTTCTGGGCGCCCCCCATTTCAAGCCCCCAGATCAGGTGCAGGACCGGCAGCGGCGCATCGCTCACGGGCGCCTCCCGGCGTTGACCATGCATTCGTACAGCTGGGCCGCGGTCCGGCGGACATCGTAGTCGCGGCGGACTTTTTCAAGCGCCCCGGCCGCAAGCGTCCTGCGCAGGGCGCCGTCATCGAGAAGGCGCATGATGGCGGCGGCCAGTTCGGCGGCATTGCCGGGCGCCGCGAGCAGCCCCGTGCGGCCCGGCTCAACAAGCTCCGGAATGGCCGCTATCCGCGTGCTGGCAACCGGAACGCCCGAGGCCATGGCCTCCGCCAGCACGACGGGAAGCGTGTCGGTTTCCCCGTGCATTGACTCGACGCAAGCCAGGACAAACACGTCGGCCTCTGCGTATTCCCGGGCAAGGTCAGCGCCGGTCAGGACTCCGGGAAACGCAACGCGGTCGGCTATGCCGAGGCGCCTTGACAGCGTGCGAAGATACCCCATCATCGGCCCGTCGCCCACCAGGCGGCACTCGAACGGGCAACCTTCCCGGCGCAGGATGGAACATGCTTCCAAAAGCACCGGCGCCCCTTTTTTGGGGACCATGCGCCCGACCGAAAGCAGGCGCGGCGTGTCCCGCGCGGGCCGCCCGGGGCCGGGCGCGAAAACGTCGAGCGGGATGCCGTTTCGAATCAGATGCCACCGGAAGCCGGATGATTCCGGAACGCTGCGCAGGAGCGCGGCCCGCGTGAACTCGGAGACGGCGACGCCAAACGCGGCGCCGGATAGCTTCATGCGCAGGAATCGGGCCGGCGAAAGCAGGTCATAGGCATGGGCGGTAACCGAGTAGGAAAAGCCGAACCAGCGGCTGAGAGTCCATGCAGCGCAGGCCGGCAGCGCGGCAAAATGCGCATGCAGGTGAGTGACGCCAACGCGCGCCGCGGCCCGGCCCAGCCAGGCAAGCCTTGGCATAAGCGCGAGCCACTTGGCCGCTTCAACAGGGGCAACGGCAAGCATGGACGCCGCGCGGGAGATCGCGCCGAAAACCGGCCCGGGGCGCACGCGAAGCAGTTCGCGCCAGGCTGACAGCGCGGCGGCCGACAGGCAATGCGGCGGCGCCAGCACAAACGGGTCGCCGTTCGAGTCCCGGCCGGGCCCCGCCACCGCGGGCAGAAC
Source organism: Lentisphaerota bacterium (assembly GCA_012514555.1). Lineage (GTDB taxonomy): Bacteria > Verrucomicrobiota > Kiritimatiellia > JAAZAB01 > JAAZAB01 > JAAZAB01. The sequence goes on along the minus strand of JAAZAB010000359.1, from coordinate 20,786 downwards.
CCATGCCGTTCCCGCCAGTTTCCGGATTTCCGCGAGCTCGTAGCGAATGAAACCCTCGCTGAACTCCGGAAAACGGGAAACCACGTAACCGATCCGCGGTGTATCCGCCATGCGCGCTCCTCGTTTTTCCGCAACGTTTTGCCGCCTCGGGGCAGGGCCATTTTCCCCGGGCTCGCCGGAGCCCGGGCGCCGCAAAGCCTGCGCCGTAGCGCAAGCCGCGAGCTACTGCCCCCCCGGCTCCGCCGGGGCATCCGAAGTATCCCCGGCGTCCGGAAAGCGAAGTGCAAGGCGTTTCAAGTCCGCGGCGCCGCGATGGTGAAACAGGGCCAGCAGTATCTGGTTTTTCGCCGGCACGCGGCGGCATTCGATGCGGTACCGAAAACAGAGCCGGCCGATTTCATCCATGTGCCCAAGGGCGTGGCGCTTCATGCGCACAGCACGAAGGCGCCCGGGGGTATCCGGCTCAAAGCGCCGGCCTTGAAGGTCCTTGTGCTTGTTCAGAAATTCGGCGCACCAGGCCTCGAGCGCCTTGTCCCGAAGCGCCACGTCAGCCAGCGAAAAAAACCAGAAAAACAGGCGCCTGAGACGCCAGTGAAAGACCATGCATTTCCGGCCGGCCTGGAACGAGGTTTCCGCCAGCCTGTAGTCCGGGGAAAGCTCAACGGCGCCGTCATAGACGGACCATAGGGCAACCCCTCCGCCCTGCTCCGCGAAACCGGATGCCACCCGCCGGACCAGCCGCTCGCACTCCCTCCGGCTGGCTGCCTCGAAATGAATGCGCATGAACACCGCCAGCCCGCGGCCCGGCCTGAACGCGGTCGCCAGGATACGCTTGTCCGGCATGGCGTGAAGCCAGGCGCTCCAGCCTTCAGGCATGTCCGCAAGGGGCGTCGTGTGCGCGCCGGCCTTATCCAGCGCGCCCGTCATTCCGGCGCACCTCTTCAGCACGGCGTCCGCGTCGATCGGGCGCGGAGAGCGAAGATAATCCAAATCCAGCCTGACGGATGTGTCGTCCTCCATCCGCACGGAACACATGCGCCGGTCCATCCGGTAATCGGAGAGATTCCAGTCGTCCGGAACCTCCATTGAAAAACCGTCCCAGGCGAACCGGTGAAAACCATCCGGCAGTGCTGAGGAATCAAAAGGCATGGCGGACATCCTAGCCGATGCCCGCCCCGGTTGGCAAGCCCGTGTTAAAACGGAGCATCGGATGTTGACGAGCGCTGATAAATTGCGTACTTTACCCTGAACCGCAACAATTCAGGCAGCCAGGATACGGAATCCGGAAAACAGCAGCCTTAAATGGCAGGAAGGACGAGATAAATGTCATTTCGAGCATCAGCGCTGATCCTGCTGCTGGCCGCTGCGCCGGCTTTCGCGGGTCCCCTTCCAGTCAAGGTGCAATGGGGCTGGAGCGCCGTTTCGGCCGTTCCGGCAGACTATGATGGGGATGGCGCCGTGGATTTGGGGGTCTTCGATCCCGCGGCCGGGGCCTGGTATGTTTTTTCGCCGTCCACCGGCAACGTCCTGGCATGGAATTTCCAGTGGGGCTGGAATGGAAGCCAGCCTGTTCCCGGCGATTACGACGGCGACGGCGCGGCCGACCTGGCCGTCTATTACCAGGACGAGGGCCTCTGGTACGCGTATTCGATCGCGACCGAGTGCGTCCTGGCATGGGCCTACAACTGGGGCTGGAACGAGGCCTGGCCCGTGCCCGAGGACTACAACGGCGACGGCACGACGGATTTCGCGGTCTATTATCCGGCGGAAGGCTCATGGTACCTGATGCCGGCCGCCGAGCCGGAAATCACGGACATGGACGTTCTTGCCGTCATCTACTCGAACGCGGTAATCGACGCGTCGAACGCGCTTCCGTCGGAAATCTGCCGCACCCTGACTGTCATATCCACCAATAACCCGCGCCTGGAATGGCGGACAAATGCCGTCACAAGCAACATGGAAGTTCGGGTGTGCGCGTTCATGTCCATGGCAAGCGCCACAAACACCAGCTATTACCAGGTCGGATACACCAGCTCGCTCCAATACGTGACGCTTTTTGTCACGGCCGTTCCGGAACTGCGCGACTTCTGCCGCGCCTTCACCGGGACCAACCTGCCGCTGCGCATGAAAAAGCTCCTGGGCCTGCCGGCCGCCGGGGCCTACGAGGCGGTCGTCGAGTTCTGGGTCGAGCCCCAATGGATGTCCCGGCCCAGTCCGGACCCGGAAATAACCGACTCCGAATGCGAGCTCGATTTCCGGACGAACTCGCTTTTCTCGGCGACCAGCACCAACCATATCAACTGGTGCATGGCCAAGATGGCCGACTACAGCTTCACGACCAATGTATGGGCCGCCTACCCCTGGACTCGCCTGGGATACACCTATGACTGGGCCAAGCAGGGTCCGAACCGAATCGGCTTGAGCGAGTTCATCATTCCAGGCAGGATATTGCACAACGCCTATGGCATAGATGTCCGCGTCGAGGTCGCGGCGATAGTGACCAACCTGGATGCCTATGCCGAAACGAAAAGCATGGTGTTTTCGAATCAAACGTCGGAAGCGTGGATGATCAATTACGCCGAGGCGCCGCTGCCGTGACACCCCGCATCCTTGCGCTTGTCCGCGCGAACCGGGTCTGCCGCATCTTTCAGGAAGACAGGCGGATTACCGCGAAATCCTTTGCGCATTGAAGCCACGGGAACCCTGGAGCCATGAAAAACATACCCGTCATTTCAGTTCAAGGCCGGAGCCTGGCGGAAGTCTACGAAAAGGCGCTTCTGGCGCTTCGCGAACATGGCATTCCGCTCAAGACCCAGTACGACAAGCCCGGCGACCCGCCCAGCCTGGACTGCACGATGAACATGACGATCCTCGAGCCCGGGTCCGACCCCATGATTCACAAGGCATTTCCGGGCGGCATCGAGGACCTGCGCGAATACGCAATGGAAATCCAGGGCGCCAAGGACTCCTGGGTGAAGAACATGAACGACCCCGCCGACACGCGCTGGGAATACACCTACCACGGCCGTCTCCAGGCATACGGCCGGTGGCGCGAGCGCGACGGCAAGGGCTCCAGGCCCGCCGGGCCGTTCGCGGTGGACCAGGTGTCAGCGGTCATCGACAAGCTTGCGCGCCAGCCTTTCACGCGCCAGGCGCAGATGATTACATGGATGCCCAACATCGACCTGGACTGCTACGACCCGCCCTGCCTTCAGTCGCTCTGGTATCGCATTCTCTATGACGATTCGGGAACCGGCTGGCTCAACTGCAACATTCGTTTCCGCAGCAACGACGCCTGGGGCGCGAATTTCATGAACATGTTCGGGTTCACGATATTCAACCGCGACGTCATCGCGGCCGGAGTGGCCGGGCTCGCGGGCCGCCGCATCGAGCTGGGCCGCCTCAACTGGCAGGCCGATTCCTTTCACATCTATGGCAAGGATATAGAAACCGCCAATCAGCGCCTCTTCGACAGGATTCCGGCCACCCGCTTTGAAGACCGTGTTTTCAACTTCCACGACCCCGATATCCGGGAAATATACGACGAGGCAGAGGCGCCCATCCTGGAAAAAATACGCCGCGTCGAAGCCGGCTTTGACAAGGGCTGAGTTCCAATGCGCGGCTTCAGCCGTCCCGGTATATCCGCGACTTGAAATCCAGGTAGCGGCTGAAGGCATCGTCATAGGCGGGCTTGAGCGCAGGGTCGGGTTTGAAGACGGCGCCGCAAGCGTACAGGGATCGGCTGGCGTCTTCTATGGATGAATACGCGCCGCACCCGGCTGCGGCCAGCATTGCTGCGCCAAGGACGGCAGCCTCGGTGACCGCCGGCCTCTCGATCGGCCTGCCCGTGACATCCGCCTTCATCTGCAGCCAGAAATCGCTCTTTGCGCCGCCTCCGATCGAACGGATGCTGCCGGCCGCAAAGCCGTTCGCCTCGAGAAGCTCGGCGTTTTCCCTGAAGCTGAATGACAGCGACTCGAAAACAGCGCGGCACATGTCGCCGCGCGTGTTGGCCAGCGTCAAGTTGCAGAACGCGCCGCGCGCCGCCCGGTTCGGAACGGGCGAAACCGTGCCGTCGAAATGAGGCAGCAGCGTCACGCCCCTGCATCCGGCCGGCGAAGCCGCGGCGGCCGCGCATAGCGCCGGGTAATCGAGGCCGGGGAAAAACTCCTTCCTGAACCAGTCGAGCACCACGCCGGCCGTCTTGGAATAGACCAGCGCGAACTTGAAACGGCTGATCGGGTAATTGCCGCCTAAAATGCCCCGCGGCATGGGAGACGGCAGCCCGGCCCGCAGGGTCACGATCGCAAGACACGTGCCGGTGGTTTCGGTGAATATGCCTTCCCGGCAGTTGCCGGCGCCAAGCGCGCCGGCGTATTGATCGTTGGTTCCGGACACGTACGCTGTCCCCGGCTCCAATCCCCATTCCTCGGCCCCCTTTTCAGTGAGCAGCCCCGCCTTTTCACCCGCCCTGACAATTCGCGCCACCTGCGACACATCCACGCCCGCTGCCCTGAGCGCAGGGGGCCAGTAAGCGCCGCTTCCCGGATCGCATAGCCCCGTGGAACCGGCCGTGTTGGGATCGGTGACGGCTTCCCCTGTGAGCAGGTAGGAAAAATAGTCGGGCAGCAGCAGGTATCGCGCAGCCCCGGCCATGAGCTCGGGGCAATGTTCCCTGAACCACAGTATTTTTGGCGCCGTGGAAATCGGGCTGACATCCGCGCGCCGGCCCGCGGACGAATCAGCCTCGATCGCCTTGGCCATCGCGGCGGCCTGGGAAATGGCGCGGCTGTCGTACCAGATGACAGCGGGGTGAAGGGGGTTGTCATTCCGGTCAAGCGTGACGAACGTCTGGCCCTGCGAAGCCACGGCAACGGCCGCAATCTTCGCCCCGCTTTTCCTGACGGCCGCGCGGACCGCGCCGCGGGTGGCCGCGCGAATATCCCCGATCGGTATCTCCACGCGCCCGTCCACGTTCAAAGACGGGCTGTAGACGCCGTGTCCAAAGCCCAGGGCGCGGCCGCGAGAGTCAAAAACACCGGCCTTCACCCCGGTTCCGCCGACGTCAACGCCCAGAAACGCTTGTTCCATGTTCAATGTCCTTCTTCAAGGTTCAGGCTTCGATGGGACAAAAGGGGTCCCGGCCTTGGCATCAGCCTGCTTGACAAGGCGGATCGGGAGAACGACATCGCCGCCGTCAGCCTGGTCGGTCACGACGCGCACCTCGCTGCCGTCAATGCCGGGGCCCGGAACGCAGCGCAGTTCAAGGCGGTAGGCGTATTCTCCAAGAGCCCTGACCCTGACCTGCACGGCGTCCGAAGGCGGGATGACCTTCACTATTTTGAAAGGCCGCCCGCGAATGGAGCGCAAAGCCGCCAGGCGCGAAACACTGTTCGACTCGGATGCGGAGATGAGAACTTCTTCCGGAACCATGTAGAGATCGGCCACGGCCCGGCCCTGAATCGGGACGTCTATCCGGGGCCGCGCCGGGTTGTCGGTCCAGATCATGAGCGTGGCGTCAATGCGCCCCGGCCGGAATGGCGGTTGGCTTTCGATCGTTATCCTGTGCCGGCCTCTGCCCATGTTCGAGGAATACGCGGCGAAATACGGGGACGTGACATCCACGAACAGGACGTCGTAAAGCATGCCGCCGTTGGAAACAAGGTTCACGTAGAAAACATCCATGGAATTGAGGATGAAGCATCCAAGGTGGAGGCGGTCCGGCTTGACCTCGATCTCGGAGTATGCCTCGCCCTCGAAGAACAGCGCCGTCACCGGGTTCTCCGGGTCGTTGGATTCCACGAGTATGCGCTTGCGCTGCGCTCCGTTGCGGCCCTTGAGACTGAGCCTGCCCTCGACAACTGTTTCCGCGCCGGGCCGGATCGTGGTGTCCCTGACCCGGACGGCCGTGCATCCGCAGTCGGTGCGGATGTTCCCGATCAGGAGGCTGAGATCGCCCTCGTTGCGCAGGACGAAATTGTGAACCACGTCGTTGTTGTTTTCGACCCTGCCGAAATTGAAAACCGCGTTCGTGCACACCAGCCTGGGGCGGTGAGCGGGCAGCCTGTCCGCGGGCTCCGCGTCCGGCGCCTGGCCGGCGGCGGCCACCGCGCAGAAGGCGGCCGAAAGGAAAGCGGCCCGGCGCGCCCGCAGGATCAACCGGAGCGCCCTGCTCATGGCGCGTGCTTTTCCCCGGCCCCTGCGTCCGCCTGCCCGCCGTGGAGCCGGATGTTCGGCTTGGGCTGGGCATTGTAGACCGTGCTGTGCGGAGGCACCGAATGCGTGAGCCAGACATTTCCGCCTATCACCGAGCCCTCGCCCACGACCGTGTCGCCGCCGAGTATCGTCGCGCCCGCGTATATCGTCACGCCGTCGCGGACTTCCGGGTGCCGCTTTATGCCCTTGATCGGATTGCCGTTCTCGTCTTTTGGAAAGCTCAGCGCACCCAGGGTCACGCCCTGGTAGAGCTTCACGTTGCGCCCGATGACGCACGTTTCGCCTATCACAACGCCCGTGCCGTGATCTATGAAGAAGCCCGGGCCGATCTTTGCCCCGGGATGAATGTCAATGCCGGTCCGCGAATGGGCAAGCTCCGACATGACGCGCGGAATCAGGGCCACGTCCTTCTCGTACAGAAGGTGCGCAATCCGCTGCACGGCGATCGCATGGAGCCCGGGATAGCTCATGACTATCTCCATGAGCGACTTGGCCGCCGGATCCCCGTCATACGCGGCCTGGATGTCCTCCTCCAGGACCCGCTTGATTGCCGGCATCTCGCCGACAAGGTGAATCACTGCCGCTTCCGCCTTCTCGCGGCAGTCGCCGCATTCCTTGCACTTTTCGAACTCGCACTGGTACTTGAAGGCAAACTCCACCTGCTCGGTCAGCGTCTGCGCGATCGAGCGAAGCCGTATGTTGAACCCCATTTCCATCTTGTCTTCGCGCACCGCCTCCGAGCCGTGGCAACCGGGGAAAAGAAGCGCAAGGAAATCGTCAACAACCCCGTGTATGGCCTTCTGGCCCGCGAGATTGAACCGGTTCCTGGTGTTGGACACCAGGCTGCACCTGGTGGACCTGGCAAGGTCCCCGACAATGCCGGGCAGCGATCCGTCAAACCATTCGTTCAGATTCATTGCGAGATCCTCCTGAATGCAAATCCATCATTCATCCCGGGGGCGCGCCGCCGGAAAGGCGTAGCCGGAGCGCCGGGAAATAAACCCGGATTATGCGATTGGTCAGAGTCAGGACTATAGCCAGGATGGCCGGCGGAATCAACAGCGATCAGTTCCGGGCTTGCCGCCGGTCACTTCTCAGTCATGACCCACACACCGTCCCATGAGGCGGGCTGCTCCGCCTCGAGCGCGCGGCACTTCCGGGCATATGCGCCTGACACGGGGTCGCCATCCCGGAGCTTTTCAAAGGCGGCGCGGGCGGCGGCGAAATCGCCGCGGTAAAAGGATTTGAGCGCGCCGGCGAACGCGTCCAGGTCCGCGCGGCGCGCCTCGAAGTCGGGCGGCAGCATCGGCTCGAACACGCGGATGGGCGCCTTGCGCCCGACCACGGCGACGCGCGATATTTCGCGGACCGGAAATGCGCCGCCGACAGCGTCACGAACGGCCTCGGAAATCAGAGTAAAGGAGCCGAACTGCTTGTTGATGCCTTCCAGCCGGGATGCCAGGTTGGCCGCGTCCCCCATGATTGTGTAGTTGAAGCGCTTGTGCGATCCCATGTTTCCAACCACGACCGGCCCGGTATTGAGCCCTATGCGCATGAAGAGATCGCGGTTCAAGCGCTGCGCCAGGCCGGGCCGCATGTCGGCCAGTTTCGCCTGGCAGCGCAGCGCCGCGCGCACGGCGCGCACCGCGTGGTCGTCCTGCGCAAGGGGCGCGTTCCAGAAGGCTATGATGGCGTCGCCTTCGTACTTGTCGAGCGTGCCGCCCTCCTCCTGTATGATGTCCGTCATGGCCGTCAGGTACTCGTTCATCAGGGAGATGAGCTGCTCGGGATTCAAGCCCTCGGAGATGCTGGTAAAGCCCTGGAGGTCCGAGAAGAATATCGAGAGCGTCCGCATTTCGCCGCCGAGCTTGAGGCGCCCGGGATCCTGGAGAAGCTGGCGGATGACATCCTCGTTCAGGTATTGCTGGAACGCGCCCTTTATGAAGCGCTTCTGGCGGCCCTCGGTCGCATAGTTGACCAGCACGGCGCCCACCAGGGCCAGCGCGGTCGCCGCCTCGGGCGCCGCGAAAGGCAGCCACCAGCCGCGCGCATACGCCCAGAGCGCCGCAAGCGCCGGGATCGGGAGGGCGATGAGAAATGCCGCAACGGTCTCGCGCGCGTTACGGCAGGCGGAGGCCGCGAGGCCCCATAAAACCCCGAACAGCACAATCAGAGCCGCCGCGGCCGGTGTTTGGGCCGCGCGCATGAAGTCGCCTGAAAGCAGGTTGTCGAGCAGCGTCGCCTGGATGCCGAGCCCTGGATAGACGCCCTTTCGGTTCACCGGCGTCGGCCGGAGATCGTAGAGGCCCGGCGCGGTGAACCCGAATACGACATGGCAGCCCGCATACACATTCGACCCCGGAATGAGCGGAGCCACCCCCTCCTCGTAAGCCAGCTGGGAGCGGACAACCGCCGCTGCATTGTGGTTCGAATAGACGCTGATCGGACCGCGATAGCGCAGGATTGCGCCGCCATCCGGTCCGACCGGGACATGCCGCGACCCAAGCCTCACGCCGCCCGGCTCGAAAACCGGCAGCGAATCCCGCCGTGCGGCAAGGAACGACGCCGCGCCGAGCGCCGGGACCGGACGGCCGTCGAAAAGGACAAAGGGCCGGACCCGCCGGAATATGCCGTCCGGGTCGGGAGTGGCCTGCACGTTGCCCAGGCGCGCGGCCGCCGCCGCGATCTCGGGCGTCGGAAACGCCGCCGTCGGCATTGCTGCGCGGGCAAGCCACTCCGGCGCCGGCCCCTTCAGGGCCTCCGGCGCGTGCGCGAATTCCGGCCAGGCGGTTTCGCTGCCGACATCTGAGCCGAGGACAACGGTGCCCGCGAACATGCCCGCGTTCGAAATGGCGGCCGCAAACGTAAGGTCATCCTCCACGCCGTACGCCGAGGGCTCGGTGAAGACAACGTCGAACATTATGGAGGCCGCGCCCTGCCTCCGGCAATAGTCGACAACCCGCTGGTATATGGTCCTGGGCCACGGCCATCCGTACCCCTGCTCCTTGCCCCAGTCCAGGCTGTTCTGGTCGAGAAGTATGAGGCGGATGCCGCCCGTCGCCGGACCCGGCCGCGCGAGCAGTTGCACCCGCGCGTCCCAGCTCAGCCATTCGAGCCTGTCAAGCCAGCCCGCGGCCCAGAGCCCGAGCGCAAGCGCAGTTGCGCACAGGCCGACCGCCAGGCCCTGGAGCAGCTTCTTCCTCATGGTCTCCAATCCGGCACGGCCGTACAGGTTCAGTCAAGCTCGCCGTCCTTGAGCCCGGCCGGCAACGGAGCGGGACGCTCCACGGTGTTCTGGATTTCGTAGTAACGCCCGGACCGGGCCGCCTTGTGAAGGCCGACCATTATTTCCAGGACGTGCATGCCAAGCTCGCCCGAAGCCCGGTGCGGGCGCCCGGCGCTGATCGCGCGGGCCATGTCCGCGGGGCCGAAGCCGCGAATCCCGCCGGCATTGCCGTGCGTGAGCGGGACATCGGTCCAGTCCTTGGTTTCGCCTTCGGCGCGCCGGATGCGGACGGCGCCGCCAAAGCCGTTCGGGTCCGGAATGGAAAGCGAGCCCGCGCTGCCGTAAAGCTCGATATTGGGCATGCTGTGGAACCAGACGTCGAAGCTGGTCACAATGGTCACCACCGGCCCGGAGGCGAATTCAAGCACTCCCGCCAGGTGGGTCGGGATCTCCACCGCGATGCGTGTTCCCTTCTTCGGCTCGCTCGTTATGGTCCGCTCCGGAAAGGTGATGCGGGCCGCGCCGCTGACGCGCTTGACCGGGCCAAGCAGCGTGACAAGCGAGGTCAGGTAATATGGCCCCATGTCGAACATGGGGCCTCCGCCGGCCTTGTAATAAAACTCAGGGTCGGGATGCCAGCTCTCGTGGCCGCGGCACATCATGAACGCGCACCCGGCCACCGGCGCGCCGATGGCGCCGTCGTCCAGCAGCTTGCGGCATGTCTGGGCGCCCGCGCCCAGCACGGTGTCCGGGGCGCAGCCGACCCGGAGGTTGCGGGCGCGCGCCTCGCCGAGAATCTTCCGCGCTTCCAGCATGGTCAGGGCCAGCGGCTTCTCGTTGTGCACATGCTTGCCGGCCCTGAGCGCCTTCATTGCCACCTTGAAATGCGCCTGGGGCGGCGTGAGGTTGATTACAATATCAATTGCAGGATCGGCAAGCAGCTCGGACACCCTGCACGCCCTCGGCTTGCACCACCCTTTTTCCGCGGCCTCGGCCGCGCGCGCCCTGGCGCGCGCCATTCGCGCGTCCGCGCAGGCCGCAATGCGTATGTATTTCCCGAAAACCCGCTCCGACTGCAGATAGTGGCCGCTGATGTTTCCGCAGCCGATGATGCCGACGTTGGCGGGCTCGTGCATGGCCTTGTCCCTTTCTTAAATGTGCCGCAATCCGGCAAAAACGCCGTCCATAAGGAATGCGTCATGTCAAATCGCGGCGTTCAGCCTTTGTCCGCGAGCACTTTCCTGCGGTGCAGCTCATCCGGGCGCGTGTGAATGCGATTAACCGACTCCACGGCAAGAAAGGCGGGGCCGCCCATCGCGTAAGCGCCGGCAATAATGCGCGCTGTCTTGACCATCATGGCGGTTATCATCAACACCTGGCCCGGCGAGGAGCCCAGCGCGATCATCCCGTGATTCTGCATGAGTATGACGCGCGGCGGCTCGCCGTGCGCGCGCAGGTGGTCCTCGATCGCCCCGCGCACCTTGATTGCCAGCGGCAGCCCGGGATCCGTGTACGGCACGAACGCGTACGCCGGCCCGCACACGACAATCTCGTCAGGGAACAGGCGTCCGCCGAACGCCTCGCGGGCCTTCGCCGAACAGAGGACGGCGTTGACGGCAACCGGGTGTGTGTGCCCGACAAAGGCGGCCCTGCCCAGGGTGAGGGCTATCGCGTGGATAAAGGTCTCGACAGACGGCTTTTTAGAATTAGAACCCGCGTCCAGCTTCGCGTCCAACAGCGCCTTCCCCACCCCGTCGTCCGTCGCAGGGCCGCCGTCGAGGAAGGCCAGTATCTTTCTGAAGGAAACGCGCGTGAAGCTCGATGCGTCCGCCGAGCGCATCTCCGCGCCGCTGGCCTTGACATAAAAGCTTTCCCCGTCGATCCGGGCCGAAGTGTTGCCCTCGCCCAGGATCGCGTAGTCGTTCCGGGGATCGCCCAGTTCAGCGGTCAGGCTCACAAGCCGGGCAACAATGCTTTCAGGCGTTTCCATGGCGCTCCCTGTAATGTTGCGGCGCCGTTCGGCGCCGACTTCCTTTGCTTGAACGTTTCCGGCAGAATCGCACGGGCAGGCCGCGCAGTCAAGCCGCTTTTCGGACGGCGCCCACCCCCCGGGCGCCGCCCGGTGCAGGGCCAAAATATATTTCCGCCGCGCCTCTTGACAATATAATCCAATATTGTATTATCCCACGCAGAATAAAAAAAAAAGGATAGAACGCGATGAAAAGCAAAACGCGTCAACGCGGGCGGATGGAGCCTAAACTACCCGCCGCAATACCCGCAGGCAGCATGTTCCCGTTCTGGCGGCGCATCGGGCAGGAATTCGCCATCCGCATCCACAAGTGGGGCGTGCCGCCAAACATATGCCACGCGCTCTTCCACCTGCACCTGTATCCCGGGCATTCCGAGCCGGCGGAAGTGGCGGCCGCCGTCTACATGCCGCGCCAGACGATGACGTTCACCCTGGATTCCATGGAGAAGAACGGGCTGGCCGTCCGGAAGCCCCACCCGAAGGACCGGCGGCGCAAGATCATTCGTCTCACCCCAAAGGGCCACAAGCTGGCCGAATCCGTTTTCAGGGACCTGCTCAAGCTGGAAAACTCCGCCATCAAGACCATCAAGGGGGCGGACGCGAGAGCCTTCCGCGTTTTCATGAACCGCTACGCCGACGCGCTTTCCGCCGAAAACGAACGCGATCTCCGAACCCGAAAGGAATGATTTTGATGATCCGCCTTTTGTCGTTTTTCCGCCAGGCGGCCCCCTGCCTGCTCGCCGCCCTCGTGGCGGCCGGATGCTCCAGCTTTGAGCCCGCGCGCGCGCGCCGCGAGCACACCGCCGCCTTCACCACCAACCTTGCCCGCCTCGCCGAAGGCGAGCTGTCAAAGCCGCTTTCGCTTGACGACTGCATCCGCATCGCCATGACCAACAACTACGAGGTCCGCAAGGCCGATCTCGACCGCGAGCTGTACCGCATCGGAAAGAACGTGGCCTTCACCGCATTCCTGCCGAAAGTCGCGGCATCGGCAGGCTACAGGGCGTATGCCAGGGATCCCGGGATAACCGATAAGAAGTTCGGCGACGGCAGCCTGGACATCACCATGCCCATATTCATGCCGTCCACCTGGTTCCTCTACGCGGCCGCGCGGCACGGCTACGCCGCGGCAGGGGTCGCCGGGCACTACGTGCGGCAGGGCATCGTGCTGCAGACCAGCGTCAATTACTACAACGTTCTCGTCCAGCAGGAGACCGTGGAGGCGCTCGAGTCGCAGATGGAGGCGGCGCGCGAGACCGCCGAGCGCGTCCAGGGCCTTGCCGGTGAAGGCCTCGTCACCGCGTGGGAAGGCGACCAGGCCGCCTTCGCGGCCGAGCTGCGCGAGGCCGAACTGAACCAGGCGCGGCGCCGGATGACCGTGCTCCGCGGCGAGCTGCTGAAGGACATGGGTTTTTCGCCGGCCGCCAAAATCGAGCTGTCCGGCGACACCGGCGAAACCTCCATGCCAGCGCTCACAGTGGAAGACATGGTGCTCAAGGCGCTGGAAATCCACCCCGAGCTGGCCGTCGCCGACCGCCAGGTCGTCATCCATGACCACCGGGTGCGGCAGGCCTTCTGCGACTTCCTGCCGGTGATCTCCATTTTCTCCTCCGGCCAGTGGACGGGCAACGACCTTGCGGCACAGTCCGCCAACTGGGTTTCCGGTCTGAACGCCGCATGGACGCTGTTCGACGGCCTCGCCAACGTGGCGCGCTACAAGGCGGCCAGGGTCGAGCGCAGCCAGATCAGGCTGGAGCGCGAGAACACCTTCCTCTCCATAATGGTGGAGGTCGTAGCGGCCGAGGCCGCCGCGCGCGACGCGGCCGCAACCGCGCGCGTGCTCCAGCGCGCCTACGAAGTCGCCGCCGCGAAGTCCGCGGACTACGACGCCAAGGCCCGCGAAGGACTCATTCCCCTCTCAGATGCGCTGGACGCGCGCGCCGTAATGGACTTCGCGCAGGTGGAGCTCGTCCGGAGCCGCTACCAGGAACGGATCGCCATCGCCGCCCTGAACCTGGCCATGGGCGCCATGCTTGTCCCCGAACAAAAGGATCAAGAGAAAGCAGGAAAGTAAGATGAAAAACAAGCCAAACGCCATTTGCCTCCTGTTCGTTCCCCTCGCCGCCGCCGCGCTCGCGGCCGGATGCGGCGGAAAGGAATCCGCGGAAACCAGGGAGATTGACCGTGCGCTGGCGGTCAGAACCGTCCCAGCCGCCACGCGCGCCTTCGAGCGGCGCCTGGCCGTGCAGGGCACACTCGAAGCCAGGAATTTCGCCAACGTGGCCGCCCGGGCCGCCGGAAACCTCGACGCGCTCTGGGCGGACGAGGGCGACGCCGTTGTCGCCGGCAAGACGGCCCTGTTCCAGATCGACCCGGCAAGCCGGAAAAACGCGCTGACCATCGCGGAGCAGAACCTGGCCGTCGCCGAGGCATCCCTCGAAGTCGCCAAAGCCTCAGCCGGGAAAACCAAGGCCGAGTCGCGCAAGGCCTCTCTCGATTTCGAGCGCTTCACCCGCCTCCACAAGGACGGCAAGGTCAGCCTCAACGAATTTGAAGCCGCGGAAGTGGCGATCGCGCAGGCCAGGGCCGGCATCGCCGTTGCCGACGCCCAGGTGGACCTCGCGGAGCGCCAGGTCAAACAGGCCGAAGCCTCCCTGGCAATGGCGCAGAAGAACCTCGACGACACGAAAATCATGGCGCCCATCTCGGGCGTAATCAGCTCCCGAACCGCCGAGCCGGGAGAATACATGGCAGTCGGCAACGTCATCCTTCGCATAGACGACCTGGCCACGGTCGAAGCCGCCGCCTTCCTCCCCGCCCACTACTACCCGGAGGTTGAGCCCGGCAAAACAAGGTTCCGCCTCGCAGTCAGCGGGCGCGACTCGGGCGAACATACCGTCACCTACCGCAGCCCGACGATCAACCCCAGCCTGCGCACGTTCGAAATCAAGGGCATCCTGGAAAACGCCGGAGCGCTTGCCGTGCCCGGCCAGATGGCAGACCTGGCCATCGTGTTCGAAACGCGCCAGGGGCTCGGCGTGCCGGCCGCGTCCGTTCTGCGCCGGGCCGGCAAGCAGGTGGTTTTCGTCGTGCAAAACGGCAAGGCCGCGTCCCGCGAAGTCAGCACCGGGCTCCAGAACGACGAATGGACCGAGATACTCTCCGGCGTCGAGGCCGGGGAAAAAGTCGTGACCGAAGGCCAGACCCAGTTGCGCGACGGCATGGCCGTCGAAGAGCGATAAACCCGGAGTTCCCACATGTTCCTCGCAACCGCCTCCACCAAGCGCCCGATCGCGATGTCATGCCTGCTCATCGCGCTGGTCGGGCTCGGGCTCAATTCATACCGCAAGATTCCCATCGAGAACATGCCCGCGGTTGACATTCCCTACGTCGCGGTGATCACGACGTGGGTCGGCGCGGCGCCCGAAGACATTGAAAAGGACGTGACCAAGCCCATCGAGGACGCCGTATCCGGCATTGACGGCCTGAAGCACATCGAGTCCTCGAGCATGGACAACGTGTCCCAGGTCGTGCTCGAATTCAACATGGCCGTGGACGTGGACGTAGCGGCACAGGACGTGCGGGAGAAAATCGATTTGATCCTATCCGACCTGCCGGAAGACGCGGACCGGCCGGCGATCATGAAGATCAACATAAACGCCTCGCCCATAGCCAACGTCTTCCTGTCCGGCGACGCGCCGATTGACGACCTGTACGACTACGCCGACAACGTCATTGCAGATCGCTTCGCCACGGTGCCCGGCGTCGGCGAAGTGCAGGTAATCGGCGGCAACGAGCGCGAAGTCTGGGTCGAGCTGGACCGCGGCGCCCTCGCCGCCGCTGGCCTGACCACTGCCGATGTCACCGCCGCGCTGCAGGGCGGCATCCTCAACCTGCCCGGCGGCCGCATCCGCGAAGGGGGCAGCGAATATTCCCTGCGCTTCGACGCCGAGTACCGCGAGATAGCCGCCATTGCCGGCCTCGAGATCGCCAACCGCGCCGGCGCGCGACGCCGCCTCGGCGATCTCGGGACCGTGCGCCTCGCCACCGAAGAAGTCCGCCAGCGCGCCATCCTCGACGGCAAGCAGGGCATAGTGCTCAAGATCGTCAAGAAGGCGGAAGGCAACATTGTTTCGCTGGTCGGGGAAATACACAAGCGGTTCGGGGAAATCCGGAAGAACCTGCCCGGCGGCATGGAGCTGACCTGGGTCTCCGACGAATCGGAAAATATCCGCGAGTCGGTCAACTCCGCCGTTTCCGCCGTCTGGCAGGCCGTGCTGATCTGCGCCACCGTCCTGATGGTGTTCCTGGTCAACATCCGAACCACTGTAATCGTGGCCATAACGATGCCGGTAACCATCGTAATCAGCCTCTTCTTCATGAACATTACCGGCCAGACATTGAACATACCGACACTGATGGCCATCGGCCTGTCCACGGGCTTGCTGGTGTCCAATTCCATCGTCGTTCTGGAAAACATCGTTGAGAAATTCGAGACCATGGAAGACCGGTGGGCGGCGGCGAGCGCCGGCGCCTCCGAGGTCGGAGTGGCCGTGCTGGCCTCGGCGGGAACCAACGTCATCGTGATGCTCCCGATCGCCATGATGTCGAGCCTGGCCGGCCGCATGCTCGCGCCATTCGCGGTCACGACGCTGATCGTCAACGCGGTCTCGATCCTCATCAGCTTCACCCTGACGCCCATCCTCTGCGCCTTGCTGCTCGAGCCCGCCTCGAAGCGCCGGGACAACGCGTTAGCCAGGTTCGGCAAGCGCTGGAACACGAAGTTCCAGGCCGCGGGATTCCGGTTCGTCGGCGTCATGCGCCGCATCGCCGGAAAAAAGCGATACAACCTGCCCGTCGTGCTCGGCTTCGCCGCCCTGTTCGTATTCACCCTTAAAGCCGGCGGCCGCCTCGGCTTCAGCTTCTTCGAAACGGCCGACGAAGCCCGCGTCTTCATACGCGTGGAACTTCCGCCCTACTACAACCTGGAACAGACCGTCGCGCGCATAAACATGATACAGGCGCGCCTTGCGGAGTTTTCCGACATCAAGCACATACTCACCACCGCCGGCAAGGCTGACTCCATGAGCGGCCAGGCCAGGGAAGGCGTCTACATGGGCCAGATTGAGCTCTTTTTCAAATCCAAGCTGGAACGCGCCTGGACCATCACGGACCGCCTGTCCGAAATCCGCGCCCTGCTGAGCGATGAAACCGACTGCATGATTTCCGCGTCCGTCCCGGGCCACATGGGAGGCCAGTCGTTCCAGATCGACCAGAACCTCGCCGGCGACGATCTGGACGTACTGGACGCCACGGCGCTTGCCATCCAGGGGGCCATCCGCGACATCCCGGGCGTGGCCCAGCTTCAGACCACCGTGCGCGACACCAAGCCCGAGATCCGCGTCGTCCCCAAGCGGGCCGTGCTCTCCGATCTCGGCATTCCGGCCGCGCGCCTCGCGACCATCGTCCGCGGCAACGTCGAGGGCATCGAGGCCGCCGACTTCAAGCGCGGCGACCGCACCTTCGACATCCGCGTGAAGCTCGCCGAAAAGCCCGGAAAGGACCAGGTCCGCCAGTTCCTGCTGCCCGGCGCCGACGGACGGCCCATCGCGCTGGAGGCCGTCGCAGACGTCGTGGACGACCGCGCCACGATACAGATATACCGCATGGACAAGCGGCGCACCGTAAAAATCCTCGGCGACATCAGGGAAGGCTACACCATGACCGGAATCGGCGGCGAAATCGAGCGCGTGCTCGCCGAGCGGCAGCTCGTGCCCGCCGGCTACTCGTTCAGCAGTTCCGGGATGAGCGAAATGCTCGGGGAAATCGTCGCCGACTTCGGCGAGGCCATCCTGCTGGCCACCTTCCTCACCCTCCTGACACTCGCCGCCATCCTGGAATCCTGGAGCCGGCCGGGCTTCGTCCTGCTGACGCTGCCCATGGCCCTGATCGGCGTCATCTGGGCGCTCGTCATCGGCCAGTTCGCCATGACGATTCTTGTCCTGCTCGGCATCCTCATGATGATCGGCATCGTCGTCAATCCCGCCATCCTGATCGTGGACAAGATGGCCCAGCACATCCGCGAAGGCACATCCCGCCGCGAGGCCATGCTGACTGCCATGGCGGAGCAGTTCCGCCCGGTCCTCATGGTGATCCTGGCATCCGGCCTCGGCATGCTGCCGATGGCCATCGGCGCCGGCATCGGGTCCGAAAACCGAGCGGGCATCGGAACCGCCTCCGTGGCCGGCGTGCTCGTCGCGGGCGCCCTCACGATGCTGGTGCTCCCGCTGATCTACACCCTCTTCACCGGGCGGCCCGCGGCCCATCATTCCGGGGATACCGCTAAATCCCATTGATCTTGCTTCGGCCGCGCCGATCATTTATAAAAGCAGGCATTCATCACAGGAGGAGAAGACAGCCCATGCCATCAAAGCACGCCGAAAGCAGCAGCCCCCGGCCGCGAGGCGACACCTCGTGGTTCGTCAACGACCGGTTCGGAATGTTCATCCACTGGGGGCTCTACGCCCTGCCTGCGCGGCACGAGTGGATCAAGCACCACGAGCAGATTCCGGACGCCGACTACGACAAGTACTTCAAACACTTCGATCCGGACATGTACAATCCCGACCTATGGGCCGCGGCGGCGTCAAACGCGGGCATGAAGTATTTCGTGATTACCACCAAGCACCACGAGGGCTTCTGCCTGTGGGACTCAAAGCTCACCGACTACAAGGCGACCAACACCCCGGCCGGCCGGGACCTGCTCCGGCCCATGGTTGACGCTTTCCGCCGCCGGAACATGCGCGTCGGCCTCTACCATTCCCTGATCGACTGGCATCATCCGGATTTCGTCATAGACGACATGCATTCCATGCGAAACAGCCCCGACAGGAAGAAGCTGAACGCAAAGCGCGTCCAGGCAAGGTACGCGGAATACCTGCACGGCCAGGTGCGGGAGATTCTCAGCCAGTACGGCAAGATTGACATCCTCTGGTTCGACTTCAGCTACCCGGCAGGGAAGAGCGGGCGCGGCGCGAACTGGATCGGAAAAGGGCGCGAGGACTGGAAGAGCGAGGCGCTGCTCAAGCTGGTCCGCGAACTGCAGCCCCAGGTCATCCTTGACGACCGCCTGGACCTGCCCGACGGCTGGGACATCAAGACGCCCGAACAGTTCCAGCCCCGGGAGTGGGTCAAGGTTGACGGCAAGCCGGTGGTCTGGGAGGCATGCCAGACCTTTTCGGGCTCATGGGGCTACCATCGCGACGAAGAGTCATGGAAGAGCGTTGACATGCTTGTCCAGATGCTGATTGACACGGTGAGCAAAGGCGGGAACCTCCTGCTTAACGTGGGCCCGACCGGCCGCGGCGAGTTCGACCGCCGTGCCCTGGAAAGGCTGGATGGCATGGGAGAATGGATGCGGCGCCACGCCCGTTCCATCTACGGCTGCACCCAGGCCCCGGCGGAATTCAAGGCGCCCCAGGACTGCCGCCTGACGTTCAACCCCGCGAAAAAGCGCCTGTACGTTCACCTGTTTGCATGGCCGTTCCAGGCCCTGCATCTTGACGGCAAGGCTTTTGTGGAGCGCGTCGAATACGCGCAGCTTCTCAACGACGCCTCCGAAATCCGCTTCCGCAAAAGTCTGACGCCCCAGGCGCGGCGGGGCCCGGACAGGCACGACACCCTGACGCTCACCCTTCCGGTTAAGAAACCCGGCGTCACGGTGCCGGTCATCGAACTCTTTCTCAAGTAGGACTTGCGCCCGGAGCGCCAAGGCGGAAAAGCCGGGGCAAGATGCGACGGATCGCTTTCACGGAGATGATGGCATGGCGAAAAAAGTGAGAATAGGCATCGTGGGGACTGGCTTTGCGGGCAGGTTCCATGTCGAAAGCATGCGCCAGGTGCACGGTGTCGATATCCAGATCGCCGGCGTCACCTCGCTCCGCGAGGAAAGCCGCGTTGCATTCGGGGCGAAGCACGGCATTCCCGTCTTTCCGGACGTCAGGTCCATGCTTGGTTCGGTGGACGCGGTGGACATCTGCTCCCCGCCCTACGCGCACCACGAGGCCATGGAACAGGCTGCCGCGGCGGGCGTGCACATCATCTGCGAAAAGCCGCTCACCGGCTATTTCGGGCCCGAGGGGTGCGGGGACGAATACCGCGGCGACCGCGACTCCAAGGCGGCAATGCTGGACCGTGTTGTCGGCCGGCTGCGCTCGCTTTCGGAGATTATCCGGCGCGCCGGAGTCTCTTTCGGATACGCGGAAAACTTCGTGTACGCGCCCGCGATCCAGAAGGAACGCGAAATCGTGGAAAAAACCGGCGCCCAGATACTGCGGATGACCGGGGAGGAATCACACAACGGCAGCGGCTCGCCCGTGTACGGAATATGGCGCTTCCAGGGCGGGGGCTCGCTCATGGGCAAGATATGCCACCCGCTGTCGGCAATGCTCTATCTCAAGCGCGTCGAAGGCCTGGCCCGCGGCGGAAAGCCCATCCGCCCGAAAACCGTCACCGCCCGCACCGAGCAGATCACCCGCCTCCCCGCATACCGGGACATGGGGTTCATCCGCACGGAATACCATGACACGGAAGACCACGGGTGGATGCACGTGACTTTCGAAGACGGAACCGTGGCCGACGCGATTTCCGGGGAAATCGTGCTCGGCGGCATATACAACTATGTCGAGATCTTCGCCAACAACCACCGGACCCGCTGCAACCTCAGCCCCGTGGACATTCTTGAAACGTTCAACCCCAGGGGCTCGCAGTTCGCCGACGTCTATACCGTGGAGAAGATCAGCACCAAGGAAGGCTGGACCAGCATATCGCCCGATGAAAACATCACGCTGGGGTACATTCCCGAAATGCAGGATTTTCTCGCCTGCATATCGCAGGGAAAAAAGCCGCAGAGCGATTTCGAGCTCGCCGCGGACACAATTTCCGCGATCTACGCCGCTTACCTTTCGGATGAGCGGCGCGGCGCGGAAGTAGCAATCCCGCTTGCCTAGAAAAAAGGAGCCGCCATGATCCGGAAAGCATGCCGCATGTCAGTCAACCCCGACCAGCACGCCGAGTATGAGCGCCGCCACAACCCCATCTGGAAGGAGCTTGAAGACACCCTGAAGTCCCACGGCGCCAGCAACTACTCCATCTTTCTGGACCCGGCGACACACTCCCTTTTCGCGTACGTCGAGATCGAAAGCGAGGAGCGCTGGAATGCCGTGGCCCAGACCGATGTATGCAAGCGCTGGTGGAAGCACATGAAGCCCGTCATGCCTTCAAACCCGGACAACAGCCCCGTCTCCGTTGACCTGC